>JAUHXN010000056.1 GCA_030426865.1 bacterium
ATGTTAAGATTCCAGAGCTTAAGACTAAAATAATTGACTCTGCTGATAAGAAAGTAGAAGGCATCGAGATGGCATACATCAATGGTGTTATCAGTGGCGGTGAAAGATATAATAAAATTATTGATACATGGTCAAATGCTACCAACAAAGTAGCTGATAAGCTTTACACTGAAATAGCAAAAGACAAACAAGGATTTAATTCATTCTGGATGATGCTTGACTCTCAAGCGAGAGGGTCAAAAGAGCAAATTCGTCAGTTAGCAGGTATGCGTGGTCTAATGGCTAAACCTAAGAAATCAGTTTCTGGTTCTACAGGTGAGCTTATTGAGAACCCGATTCTTTCTAACTTTAAAGAAGGTCTATCTATACTTGAGTACTTTATCTCAACTCACGGTGCACGTAAAGGTCTTGCCGATACTGCACTAAAAACAGCCGATGCTGGTTATCTAACTCGTAGGTTACACGATGTGGCTCAAGATATGATAATAACTGATAGTGACTGTGGTACTATCAGGGGTGTAGAGATGGAAGCGCTTAAAGATGGTGAAGAAGTTAAAGAACCACTTTATGAAAGAATTCTTGGTCGAGTAGCTTTAGTTGATGTTCACGATCATATAACAGATGAACTATTAGTTAAGGCCGGAGATATCATTGATGAAGATAAAGCTCAGAAAATAGAGGGCTCTTCAGTAGAGAAAGTGAATATCCGTTCTGTTCTAACGTGTGAAAATCGTCGTGGTGTTTGTGCTAAATGTTACGGACGAAATATGTCAACTTCACGTCTTGTAGATGTTGGGGAAGCAGTTGGTACTATCGCATCACAATCAATTGGTGAGCCTGGTACTCAGCTTACATTGAGAACATTCCACACGGGTGGATCGGCTTCATTAGTTGCTTCGCAATCTACAGTAAATGCAAAATTTGACGGTATCATCCAATTCGAGAATATGAGAACTGTATCTTATAATGGCGAGTCTGGTGAAATTACAATTGTTGTATCTAGAAGTGGTGTGATTAATATTATTGACCCTGAATCTAACCGTAAATTAACTTCTTATGACGCTACTTATGGAGCTACAATAGAAGTACAAGATGGTGATAAAGTAACAAAAGGACAACTAATTTATGAATGGGATCCTTATAACTCATCTATCGTTTCGGAAGTAGCTGGTAAAGTAAATTATAAAGATTTATTACCAAACGTTACTTATAGAGAAGTAAATGATGAGCAAACAGGTCACATAACTAAAGTAGTTATTGATTCTAGAGATAGAACGAAATCTCCTACAATCGAGATACTTGATGATGAAGGAAAAGTAATTCGTACTTATAACATTCCTTCTCGTGCTCAACTTAGAGTAGAGAACAATGAGGATATCGGATCAGGTACTCAATTAGTTAAGATTCCAAGAGATATGGGTCGAACAAGAGATATCACGGGTGGTTTACCTAGGGTAACAGAATTGTTCGAGGCTCGTTCTCCGCATAATCCAGCTATAGTTACTGAGATTGATGGTATAGTATCTTTCGAAAAACCTAAGCGTAATCAACGTGTTGTTAAAATAACTTCACTAGATGAAAAGACCGAATCAGAATACTTAGTACCTGTAGGTCGTCATATCTTAGTTCAAGAGAAAGACTTTATCCGTGCTGGTGATAGAATCTCTGAAGGTTCTATAAATCCACACGATATCTTGAAAATCAAAGGTCCAAACGCTGTTCAAGAATACTTAGTAAATGAAATACAAGAAGTTTATCGTATGCAAGGTGTTAAGCTGAATGATAAGCACATTGAAGTAATTGTAAGACAAATGCTTCAGAAAGTGAAAATCATTGATTCAGGTGATACACACATGCTTGAAAACGAAAACTTTGATAAGATTAGGTTTATAGATGACAACGAAGCAGTTAAATCATTGGTAGTTGTTACTGACAAAGGTGATTCTAACTACAATGAGAATTATCTATATCCAAGAAGAAAAGTAAAAGCTGTTGTTAAGGACTTGAAGAAGAAAGGCAAAACGCCACCAGAATTCAGACCTGCTGAGCCATCGATTGGTGAACCTATATTGTTAGGTATAACTCAAGCATCTCTGAAAACAGAAAGCTGGCTATCTGCTGCATCTTTCCAACAGACAACTGCAGTTCTATCTGATGCTTCGATTTCAGCAAAGGTTGATTTCCTTAATGGCTTGAAAGAAAACATTATCTTGGGACAACTAATACCGGCAGGTACTGGTTTGCGTAAATACCAAGATATGCATATAGCAAGTACTATAGGTAATATATTCGGACACAACCCGAAACCAGTAGAAGAAGTCACAGAAGAAAAGATAGAAGCTTAGATTCTACCTTTAGATTAAATTACAAAAGCCGAATTAGTTAATACTGATTCGGCTTTTTTTATTGTGTTTCTAATAATAGTAGTAATTATATATTTCGAAAAGTATTGCAGTCAAATTATAAATAAAATGTACAAACATTGAATACCATAGTGATCTATACTTTGCCCTTAGATAACCTAATAATAGAGAAAAGGGGAAGAGCCAATAGATTGAAAGTATGCTAAAATGAATGGCTGTAAATAAAATGGATGTTATAAATATAGTCTTTTTTAGGCTTTTAGTTTTTAATAATTCGTTAAATATAATGCCTCTGAAAACTAACTCTTCGAATATTGCAGGAATAATTGCAATTGAAATTATAGAAAGTAAGACTGGGTAGTTAGTATCTAAAAAGTCATAGTAGTAGTAATCAGTATAATGAAATATAAGATAGTTTAAATAATCAATAAGCATGTTATTACCAATGGCTAAAGGGGGGAGAATGAAAAGAAGCAAAGTAAATAAATTTCTATTGAACTTCGGAGCTTTATATAATTTACTGAAACTTAATTTAGAAGTGCTCACGTAATAGATTGATAAAATTATTAACAGCAAGTCTGAATAAAGATAATAATCATAACCGTAATAATAATCAAATTGTTCATAGATTAATGTATAGATAAGCGAAGAAACAGCAAAAACTAAGAATATAATATAGGGCTTATAGTTATTCTTTGTATTTAAAGTAAACCTGTTATTCTCTAATTTGGTTCCACACTGTTTACAGAACCTAAATTGAGATGAGTTTGATACATTACAATTTCCACAAATTAACATACTAAGAAAAGTCCTTAGGAGTATAGAAAAAACTGTTTTTACTTTTAAGTTCTTCATAATCTTTAGCTGCCATAACTCCCTTTCCTATGAAGTAAAAGAATATTATTCTAATAAGGATTCCTTTTAGTAATGAGTCGGGATATTGTATAGCTGTCAAAAGAAGCATAATAATAAATAGTATTAAAGCAGATAATAGAAATAAAAATGGGGCTTTTTTCTTACTGAGCATACTAAGAGTAATTAATACTACTCCTGAAAAAATAAGAGATATAATAGATGCGATGTCATCGAAAGCTAATAATGCTAAAAATTGGAAAACTCCTAGTATATAAATGGCGTATCTGGCTCTTTTCATAGAAGTTTCATGAAGATCTAATAAATCGCTGTTACTAGCTTTTTGAATTCGGAACATTTTTTTTTCATGGTCTGTTCCATTATATGGGTATGAACAATTCGGACAGAATTTATCTTCTGGATTTAGTCCTGTTGATTTACACGATAAAGTTTCCTCCTAGATTATTATTATGATACCATCTCTAAATCTCAAAATACATAATATGTTCGAGTAATTTTTAATAAAATCATTAGAAAATAAAATATATATATTATAGTTAAGTTAAATCTTTAACATTTATATGACATATTGCTCTTTGCTATAATGTAGATTTGAATTATTTTAGTTGATTATCATGTTACTAATAATATTTTAGAATTGTATTTATGAGTATTAACTTAATCACTAAGAATTTTCTTTATGAAATTGGCTCTGGTGACTTTTTAATAGCTTTTTTCGATACGATAGATGTAAGGTTAACTAAAGGCTTTTTTAAGAAAAGCTATCCATATACATTAGAAGAGTTTTACAATGGCAATATAAGCTATGAACACCTAGATGGATTAGAATCCGAACTAAAAATAATCAGAAAAAAGTTAAAAAAGTTTAAGCTAAATAAACTGGTTTGGGATAAACACGATATTAACAAGAGACCACCTTGGGGTGAGGACATTAGTAGTGATATAACAGATCTTTCTAATTATTTCGTTACATCTGATGGAAAAGATTTATTTGAAGTATTGTTTAAAGCTATAAACAGAGCTAAATCTGAGAAAAGTGGTATATCAATTCAATCAATGTAAGGTAACCCTAAATCAATCTTTAAAAGACTCGGAGTCAAATTTAGGTTTTAAAATATGGTTAAAGTTAATGCTATTCAACAAATATTTTTTTTAGAACTATATTTAAATATGTACGCTCATTTCTTATAACAACTACACTACCATTATAATCTCTGTAACCATCTTTTTCAATTCTAATGTCATATTTGTCGGCATATACTTTCGAAAAGTAAAAAACACCATTGCTACCAGATCTTTGTGAACCTACAGTTGGACTTAGAGTAATTGTACAATTATCTAATGGTTCATCAGTACTAAAGTCATATACAATTCCATAGATATTACCATAGAACTCAGAAGGATCTACACTACTTTCTCTGCAACTAAACAACAAAAGTAATAAAACTAATAAAACATATTTGGTATATTTTGATGTAAAGTAATTCATATTATTTTATTTTTTTATTCAGAATAAAGCTTTGAAATCTCAGACGAACTTAATGCCTTATTAAAGACATATATATCATCCATAATACCTCTAAATGAACTAGCTTGGTCTTGTCTCCCGCCAATACTCATATTCAAATCAGTTGTTTGCGGTATAGGAACACCACTTCTAGTCATTCCAATATTACCATTTACATAGAATGTAGCGGTCCCATTATTGAATGTTACAGCTATGTGGGTCCATTTATCATATGGTACTGTGTTGTTAGTTGAAGTAACTTTTTTCTGACCAGAGATACTTTCAGTTTTTAAAGCAATAGAGTTTAAATTACTAGATTCAGCGATACAAAAAGAGAATGAAGATTTTGTATTTCCCTTATTGCTCCATTTAGAAACTAAATCAATATAATTATCATCAGTTTCACCTTTCTCAGTAGGTACAAACACCCATAAGCTAATAGTGAACTCATCAGTTAATTGTAACGAGTTTGAAACAAGAATCTTAGATTCAGGGCCTAATAGAAAAGGGTTAAAAAGAGCTGCTCTATTATCATTACCTTTTCTATCTACTACGTAAAGTACACCTTTAGCATCACCATTGAATCCGAAAGGGCCGTAATCCAAGGCATTATTATCTAGTTTCCAATTTGCTAATAACCCATCAGGACTCTCTTCTTCTTTAATTTTAGTAAGAGGTATTTCCAATTCAGTTGTTATATAACCATTCACATTAATCTCAGAAGTAAAGCTTTCAAAACCAATTCGCGAGACAGTAATTTCATATTCACCAGTATCTAAATCATCTAACTCAAACTTTCCATCTTCTGAAGATTTAATTGGCTGCATAGAAGAATTTAAAATTACAGTAGCGTCGGCTATCCTTTCATTTGAACTCTTATTAAATATATACCCTTTTACCCTACCTTTATCACCAGCAGGACCACTTATTTCGTTTCTACAAGATGTAAAAAGTATTGTAATCAAAATCAATAGAAGTATTCTTTTCATATTTAAATCTGTCGTTTGTAGTTAGTTCTCGTACAATATAAACATTAGATTGAGAAATATAAAAAAGAAAGCCGATTCAAAGCGAATTGAACCGGCATTTTTAATAATAAACTATTAAAGTGTCATACTATTCATTTGATAACAGATGTATCTCTTCGTCTGATAGAACTCTATTGAAGAGGTAAACTTCATCTAATTTTCCATAGAATGTACTAAGATTGTCTGCTCTAGCACCAAAATTGAGTGATGTACTAGAGTTTTGGGGTATGTCCATATTCTCAAGTTCTCCCACAAGTTCACCATTCATATACAATTTACCAGTTCCATTATCAAAAGTGGAAATAAGGTTTATCCATTCACCTATTGGCACATCAACGTTAGAGTATACTGTAGTATTCTTACTGTTGTAAGTACCTAAATAGAACTTATGATTCCCGTCAATTCCAAGTACATAAGAAGCATGACCTACACCACTTGGACCCCACTTTGAAAAGAATTCATAATCTTCAACAGATTTGTTACAAAGCTCCTGGGTTGTTTTACATTACAGACTAATATGAGAAAATAAAAAATATTAAGCATAATTGTAAGAATTATTTCATTTTTATTTTGTAGATTAAAATTATTCTGCTTAATTTTGTTATCTGTATGAAATCTCAAAAAGTAAAATGTGTGTTTGAGAATTCTAAACATAAAAATTTAGAAAAATAAAAAATTTCGTAGGTCTATTATAATGTTTAATATTGAAAAACTTCGTAATATTGGTATAGCTGCTCATATTGATTCAGGTAAAACAACTGTTTCAGAGCGTATTTTATTCTATACTGGTAAAATTCATAAAATCTCTGAAGTTCGTGGTAAAGATGGTGTCGGTGCTAAAATGGATAGCATGGAGCTTGAAAGAGAGAAAGGTATTACAATCCAATCTGCTGCAACTTTTTGTGAGTGGAAGGGTCACTTTATTAACGTTATCGATACACCTGGTCACATTGACTTTACTGTTGAGGTAGAGCGTTCTCTTAGAGTTCTTGATGGAGCAGTATTAGTACTTTGTTCTGTAGCCGGTGTTCAATCACAGTCAATTACTGTAGATAGACAAATGCGTCGTTACGGTGTACCACGTCTTGCATTTATCAATAAGTGCGATAGATCTGGTGCTAATCCTGACAGAGTAATAGGTCAACTTAGAGACAAATTAAAGCATAACCCGGTTCAAATAACAACTGAGATTGAACTTGAAGACAAGTTTAATGGTATAATTGATTTGTTGAAAATGAAAGCTCTATATTTCGAAGGGGCTGATGGTGAAAATATAGTTGAGAAGGAAATCCCTGAAGAAAAATTAGCTCGCGCAAAAGAGAAAAGAGTTAAAATGATTGAAGGGTTAGCTGATTATGATGATAATATAGCTGAAAAATTCTTAATGGAAGAAGATATATCATTTGAAGAGTTACAAACAGCTATTAGAAATGCTACTATTTCTCAGGATATAACACCTGTTCTAGTGGGTACAGCACTTAAAAACCAAGGTGTTCAAACACTATTGGACGCAGTTATAGATTATTTACCGAATCCTACAGAAGTAGAAAACTTCGCTTTGGATTTGGATCAAGAAGAAAAGAAAGTTGCTTTAGAAATTACACCTGAAAAGCCACTAGTGGCTTTGGCGTTTAAATTGGAAGATGGTCAATTCGGTCAACTTACTTATATGCGTATTTACCAAGGCGTGATGACTAAAGGCGAAAATATATTTAATACAAGTACAGATAAGAAGTTTAAAATTCCAAGACTTGTTAGAATGCACTCTGATGAGATGGTTGAGATTGAAGAAGCTCAAGCTGGTGACATCGTTGCTACATTTGGTATTGACTGTGCTTCTGGTGATACATTTGGTGATGGTAAATTGCATTACTCTATGGAGTCAATGTTTATTCCAAATCCGGTTATTGAATTAACGGTTAAGCCTAAAGATAAAGCTGGTCAAGTAAACTTCTCTAAAGCATTAAATAGATTTACTAAGGAAGATCCTACATTCCAAGTGTCTCGTGATGAAGAGTCAGGTGATACTATTATCAAAGGAATGGGTGAACTTCACTTAGAAATTTATATCGAGAGAATTAGAAGAGAATTTAAAACTGATATTATAGTAGGTGAACCGAAGGTTGCTTATAGAGAGGCAATAAGTATCCCTATTGATTATGATTATACTCATAAGAAACAATCTGGTGGTTCGGGTCAATATGCACGTATAGCTGGTACTTTTGAACCAATGGAAGCAAGTGCTGAAGAGACTTACTTATTTGAAAATAAAATTGTCGGTGGTGCAGTTCCTAGAGAATATATACCATCAGTAGATAAAGGGTTCCAAGAGCAGTTGAAAGAAGGTGTGTTGATTGGTCAACCAGTAGTAGGTGTAAAAGCATTACTTAATGATGGTTCGACTCACGCAGTTGACTCTTCGGATGGCGCATTTAAAATTGCTGCAAAAGCCGCAATTAGAGAATCTATCAAGAAAGCGAATCCTGTAATATTAGAGCCGATAATGAAGCTTGAAACTAGTTGTCCAGAAGAATTCCAAGGTGTAGTAATCGGTCAGATCAACCAAAGACGTGGATTGATTGTAACTACAACAATGGATGCTGGTTATGTAGTAGTTGAAGCTGAAGTGCCTTTGAAAGAAATGTTTGGTTACTCTACTGATCTTAGATCGGCAACACAAGGAAAAGGTGAATTTACAATGGAATTTGCTAAATATGAAAGAGTTCCAAAGTCAGTTCAAGAAGAGATTATTAAAGCTTATGAAGAGCAAGAAGCTCAAAAAGCATAAATTATTAGAAAAAAGTCGAAATAGTTTTGAGATTGTAATTAATTGTATTAACTTTGCAACCTCTATTTAGAACGGCAATAAAAAAAATAACGGAGAACTATAGTGCCTACTATAAGTCAATTAGTTAGAAAAGGAAGAAAGAAGCAGGTTAAGAAAAGTAAATCTGCCGCTTTGGTGAATTGTCCCCAAAGAAAAGGTGTATGTACTAGAGTATATACTACTACACCAAAGAAACCAAACTCTGCACTTAGAAAAGTTGCTCGTGTTAGACTAACTTCAGGTTTTGAAGTTTCTGCTTACATTGGTGGTGAAGGTCATAACTTGCAAGAGCACTCTATAGTATATGTAAGAGGCGGTAGAGTAAAAGATTTACCAGGTGTTAGGTATCACATAGTTAGAGGCGCTGCCGATACACAAGGTGTTGAAGGAAGAAAACAAGGTCGTTCGAAATACGGCACTAAAAAACCTAAGTAAATAAAGAATTGAAATGAGAAAGAAACAAGCAGAAAAACGTAGAATAAATCCAGATCCACAATATAATGATTTGATAGTTGCTAAATTTATCAATATTATTATGGATGATGGTAAAAAAGCAGTTGCAAGCAAGTTAGTTTATAAAGCATTTACTGAAGTTGGTGAAAAAACTGAGAGAAGTCCACTTGAAGTATTTAGAGAAGCTTTGACTAATGTAGCTCCAATGCTAGAAGTTAAATCACGTAGAGTAGGTGGTGCAACATATCAAGTACCTCAAGAAGTAAGAGAGGACAGAAGGGTTGCATTGGCATTACGTTGGATTAAATTATTCTCTTCTGCTCGTAGAGAAAAATCTATGGCTAGTAAATTAGCTAGTGAAATTATAGCAGCTTCGAAAGGTGAAGGTGCTTCTGTAAAAAGAAAAGAAGATATGCATAGAATGGCTGAAGCTAACAAAGCTTTTGCTCATTTTAGATGGTAATCTGAATTTATTGTTCTTTGAAATCTTTAAAAAAAGAAAACTGAAATGCCAAGAACTATTCCTATAGAGAATGTCAGAAATATTGGAATAATGGCTCATATTGATGCTGGTAAAACTACTACAACTGAACGCATCTTGTTTTATACAGGCTATCTTCATAAGATAGGCGAAGTAGATGAAGGCACTGCTTTCATGGACTTTATGGAGCAAGAAAAGGAAAGAGGTATTACTATACAATCTGCTGCAATTCCTACTGAGTGGAAAGGGCACAGAATAAATATTATTGATACTCCTGGTCATGTAGACTTTACAGCTGAAGTACAAAGGTCACTTAGAGTTCTTGACGGTGCAATTGCTGTTTTTTGCGGTGTTGGTGGTGTTGAACCACAAACTGAGACAGTATGGCGACAAGCAGATAATTATCATGTACCAAGAATTGCTTATGTAAATAAGATGGATAGATTAGGTGCTGATTTTGATAAAGCTGTTCTTTCTATAAAAGAAAAGTTGAAAGCTAATCCTATACCTGTTCAGTATCCTATAGGCTCTGAAGATAATTTTGAAGGTATTATAGATTTGATTGAAATGGTTGCTTATAAATATGATATAGAATCATATGGAGCTAAATTTGAAAAAATCGAAATACCCGCTGATTTGACCGAAAAGTGTGAAGAGTTAAGAAGCAATCTACTGGAAACAGTTGCAGAGCAGAGTGAAGAGCTTTTAGAAAGATATCTAGAGAATGGTGATTTAAGTGTGGAAGATATCAAAAAGGGTATTAGAACTGGTGTCTTAAACTTAGCACTAATTCCAGTTCATGTTGGATCATCTTTGAAAAATGTAGGTGTTCAGCCTCTTATTGATGCTGCTATTGAATATTTACCGTCTCCTTTAGATGTAAAGTATATGGATGGCTTTGATATAAATGATGAAGAAAAACATCTTAGTAGAAAGCCAAGTGATGATGAAAGTTTTTCTGCACTTGCTTTTAAAGTGAATTCAGATCCTTATGTAGGTAAAGTTACTTTTATTAGAGTGTATTCAGGAGTATTAAAAGTTGGAGATTCAATATTGAATCCAATCGAAGGAAAGAAAGAGAAAGTCCTAAAAATACTTCAGATATTTTCTAATAAAAGAAATGAAATTGCGGAAGCTCATGCAGGTGATATAGTAGCTATACCATCTTTGAGATTTACTAAAACTGGTGATACACTTTGTGATAGTAAAAATCCAATATTATATGAAAAAATTAATTTTTCTGAACCGGTTATTAATCAGTCTTTAGAAGCTAAGACTGCATCGGATCAAGATAAATTAGTTGAAGTTCTTGAAAAATTACAAATAGAAGATCCTACTTTCAAATATAAATATGATGATGACAATGGTCAGTTAATCATAAGTGGAGTGGGTGAGTTACATCTTGAAATTATAGTCGATAGAGTAACAAGAGAATTTAAGCTTCCTGTACGAGTTGGTCAACCTCAAGTTGCCTACAGAGAATGTATAGTTGATACTGTACAACATGAAGCTGAATTTGACAAAGATTTATCCGGTAAGAAGCATTACGGTAAAGTTCTTTTAAAGATAGAAAAAAATGACAACTCCGAAACTGTTGAGTTTGAAAATAGAGTGGACAAAAAAGTTCCATTTGAGTATATAAAAGCTGCCGAATTGGGTTCGGTGCAGGCTCTTCAAGTCGGTCCTCAGGGTTATCCAATGACAAAAGTAAAAATTACTTTGTTGGATATTCACTTTGACTCCGATTTGACTACCGATTTAGGTAGTAAACTAGCCGCATCAGCTGCTGTGAAAGAAGCAGCTCGCCAAGCAGGAACTAATATACTAGAACCAATATTTTTCGTAGAAGTAACTACTCCCAATGATTATTTGGGAGATGTAATAGCTGACTTGAATTCTAGACATGGTAGAATAGAAGGAATTAGTCAGAAAAATGACTTACAGATAGTAAGAGCGCAAGCTCCTCTATCGTCAATGTTTGGTTATGTAACCAAATTAAGATCTGTTTCGCAGGGAAGAGCGAATTATATAATGAACTTTTCTCATTACGAAACAATTAATAAGTAAAAAAAATAAACATTAAAAATAACAATTATTTATAGGAGCTAAAAATGGCTAAAGAAAAATTCGACCGAAGTAAGCCCCACGTTAACGTTGGAACAATTGGTCACGTAGATCATGGTAAAACAACTTTAACTGCTGCTATCACTGTATCACTTGCTAAAAAAGGTTATGGTGAAAAAAGAAGTTTTGATCAAATCGACAACGCACCTGAAGAAAAAGCGCGTGGTATAACTATCGCATCTTCTCACGTTGAGTATGAAACTGAATCTAGACACTACGCACACGTAGATTGTCCTGGTCACGCGGATTATGTTAAGAATATGATCACTGGTGCTGCACAAATGGACGGTGCGATTCTTGTAGTTGCTGCTACTGATGGACCTATGCCTCAAACTAGAGAGCATATCCTATTAGCTCGTCAAGTAGGTGTTCCTAAGATTGTTGTATTTATGAATAAGATTGACATTGCTGATGAAGAATTAGCTGAGTTAGTAGAAATGGAAGTAAGAGAATTATTATCTTCTTATGATTTCCCAGGTGATGATATTCCAATTATCAAAGGTTCTGCTCTTAAAGCTTTAGAAGCTGGTACAGATGATTCATCATCTCCAGATGACGAAAGATTCAAGTCAGTTTATGAGTTAATGGATGCTGTAGATACTTACATTCCAACTCCAGAAAGAGATACTGATAAAC
>JAUHXN010000367.1 GCA_030426865.1 bacterium
ATCTTTTTCAAGATTAACAGCTGCTTCGTAATCACCTTCAGCTTGTATAGTTAGGACTTTACCAGCCAGTTCCCCTACTACTTCGAAGAAGGTTTCATCATTAATTCCCAAAGTACCGTCTTCGTTCGTGATTATAGCACCTTTATCCATTAGATAGTTTAACTGAATCAAATTCCCTTTACCGTGTGCTTTTTCTCCACCGAAACGAATAGATCGATATAGTCCAGCTACGTAAGTAGCTTTGGTTCTTTGCACATAGTCATCATCTATTAGCCCCAATTCTCTCATTATTGATATGTTCCAAAGTCCAACTATATCAGCTTTACATTCCTCCAAGAAAGAATATTTTTCTTTGAGCATTGAAGCTACAGTTACATCTTTTTTGCCATAGACATAACCTCTTCCTAATGTATGAGATACTTCATGAAGAGTTACAAAGCTAGTAAAAGCCTCTTTATCAATATATTTTCTTAATCCAGGTTCAAGAATAATATTTCCAATAGGAAGTACTATCTGATCAAATTTAGCTTCCATCATATTTTTGAACATTGACTTTTTTGCCCCTTTTGCTTGGTGTACTCTAGGGTCATTCGGAAGTGAAGCGGCTATAGTTTTAGTACCTTGTTGACCGTGTCCACCGAAATAAGCTACATTTACAACTTGAAGTTTTGTCCCTTTGCCTGCTGTTTCTCTAATGTACTTCTTATCATAAGGCAATCTCGCTTCAAATTTATCAATATTTTTTTCGAACATTGCCAATTCTTCAGAAGCTTTTTTATCTTTAACCATCACTATAGATTCATAAGAAGTCTTGTAACCTAATAGCTTGTCTGCATATGATTCTATAGGTCCAATAACCACATCTATATCATTATTAACTAATTCCATCCATGCCAAATCACTTTCATAATAATCATCAGTTCGTACGGCTTTTGCTCTTAATAATAAATAATTTTTAAGGGATTGATTATCGGCATATTCAGCTGCTTCTTCCAATAGACTAGCAAGTTTTTCTACTTTATCGGCATAAGCAATATGATATGGTACAGCTTTATAACCATCACCATCTTTTTGAATGACAGTATATAAACTTGTGAATTCGTCTTTTAGTTCTGGATTTTCTACTATATAATTTTCGAAATCATCTTTGGTCATATCAATAGGATAGAAATTACCAACTTCTGGCCTTACACTCGGGCCATCTCCAACAAATCTTTCATCATTGTAAATAGCATCATAAGGTCCGTAGTTTATATTGACATAATCGAGATACACCTTAGCAGATTCAGAATTACTTTTCTTTAGTGAATCTCTAATGCTTATAGCATCAGGAGTATTTTGAATCCAGAATATATCATCTGATACTTGCCCAGCTTTCACTAACAGTTCTATTACTTTCTTCTGATTCGAAGTCAGATTAGAAACATCAGCCGATATTTTTGTTGGGCTATATGCCTTTATTCTTTCTATTACTTTATTCATATTTTCATCTTGATTATTGAATTCTTCTACCTCTTCTTCAGAAGAGCAAGATATAAAAACTAATAAAAATACCGTAAGTACTATGGTGTTTAAAATTCTCATTTTTCTCCTTATTATGTAGAATTATTAGGAATTTTGCGATAAGTCTTATATTATTGGGAGTTAAAAATTGTTTAAAAAACAATATGTATATCTACCCAATAATCAGAAACAATATAAGTAAAACTCATGAAAAACACAAAATTTAGTTTTCAGCATAAGTGTATAAAATATAGCACCTTAGTCTTACTATTTTCAATCATTTTTTCTTTTAAGCTTTATAGTAAGGAAATAAATAAGCCATGGTTACAGGGTTTAGATGCTAATCAATTATACGTATTAGTTGAGTCAGATAATACTAAAGATATAACTGTTCATTATAGAGAAATGGATGACACTAAAAATCAGAATTTGACTTCAAGCACTAAATTTTACCGAAAAACAAACTTTGGTGGTAAAACCTATGTTCACAGAATACTGCTAGAGAATTTAAAATATGGGACAGAATATGAGTATTGGATAAACAGTAAAGAAAAATTTAAATTTCGAGTACCAAATAAAGATGGCGAATTTACCTTCGCTAATATGGGAGATAATCGTTCCGGACCAAAGCATTGGAGAAAAGTAATAACCAATATGGGTAGTGAGAATCCCGATTTTATGATATTTAATGGTGATTTGGCTTATAAAAAAGAATATAACTATTGGATTGATGAGTTTTTCGTTGATGAAGCCCAAACAGTTTTCACCCAATACCCATTTTATAACTCGGTAGGTAACCACGAAAAATGGAACGATAACACTCAAGCATTCACACAATCTACGTCCATCAGCCAAGAGCCAAGACCTTATTATTCCTTCGAGAGAGGAGATGCATTATTTCTGATTCTGAATACTGAAGTAGGAGTTGGTT
>JAUHXN010000368.1 GCA_030426865.1 bacterium
CATGTGCGCTTCTGCTCCTATAGTTGGTGCATTTACATAAGTAATACCTGCTTCTAATTCTCGAACAGCAATCCAACTATTTCTGACATTGTTTGTATATATAGATGATGACAAACCATAGTTTACTGAGTTAGATAGCTCTATTGCTTCGTCTAAGGTTTCAAATTTCGAAATAGAGAGTACTGGCCCGAATATTTCCTCTTGGAAGATTCTCATATCTTTAGTCACACCAGTAAATAAAGTTGGTTGTATAAAGTTCCCATCTGATAGGTTGAAATTATCATCAGAGTGATTATAGCTATTATCAGCTCTAGCTCCTCCAAATTCCAGTTTTGCCCCTTCTGATTTTCCTATTTCTATATACCCTAATATCTTATCAATTGCTTTTTGATTAATCACAGGCCCAACATCTGTTTTAGGATTAAGGCCATCACCAAGTTTAAGCTTCTGCACTTTATCTTTGAACATTTCTAAAAACTTATCATAGATTGAAGAGTGAAGTAAGACTCTAGATGTGGCTGTACACCTTTGCCCAGTAGTTCCATAAGCGCCCCATAAAGCACCTTCTAGTGCAAGTTCTAGGTTTGCGTCATCCATAACAATCTGAGCGTTTTTACCACCCATTTCGAGCGATACTTTTTTGTTAAGTTTACCACATGATGCTGCGATTTTCTTTCCTGTTTCCGTAGAACCAGTAAAACCAATAAGGTTTATTTCTGGGTGGTGTACTATAGCATCACCAATCTCGGCAGCTCCATGAAGTACATTGAAAACTCCTTTAGGTAATCCCGCTTGCTCCATTATTTCAGCGAAAATGTTTGCTGAAAGTGGGCTATCCTCACTTGGTTTGAATATAACAACATTCCCGGCAGCAAGTGCAGGAATAATCTTCCAAGAAGGTACAGCAATAGGAAAATTCCAAGCCGTTATAATCCCACATATACCTACAGGAACTCTGAAAGACAGATTCATCTTATCAGGCATCTCACTTGGTGCATTGTGCCCAAAAAGACGACGTGTTTCAGTTGCTGCATAATAGCAAGTATCTATTGCTTCTTGTATATCGCCTTTAGTTTCGAATACAGGTTTCCCCATCTCACGAGTCATAATCTTAGCGAGTTCATCTTTGCGATCTGAAAATATATCACCCGCTTTTCTAAGAATATCACCTCTTTTGGGTGCTGGTATTCGTTTCCATTTGTCAAATGCAAATTTGGATGCAGTTACTGCCTCCTCTAAATCCGCAGAATTTGATTCGGGGAACTCCCCTATTATATCGTTTTTATTAGCAGGTGAAATATTATTAAATGTTCTTTGGCTTCTCGACTGACGCCACACACTATTAATATAATTATTGTATTGTTCCATTATCATTCTGTTTTTTGTTATGAATAAAAAAGGACGGCTATTGCCGTCCTGTAATATAAGGAATTAGTAATAAATTATTAACTTTCAGTTTGAACTGTCATGTAATAATTGACTAAAACTTGTTCCGTCCCTTCAACAGATGTTGACCCAACTAATGGTATTGTAAAGCTAAAAGGAATTACTTTTCTTTTTACAACTCCTAAATCTGGTACAATATAATACTCTGCAACAATATCAAAAGAAGTTATACTATTCACATTTACATTCACATTTACTTTATAAACGTGTGCATCTTTAGCTTCATTATTTACCATCACACTTTTCGATCCGTCTCTATAAGTTTCAGCTTTAATGTCAGCTGTAACAGCAAATCCACTAATTTCGGTATTTACTTGGTCAGTAAAAATAGTTTTCTTCGCGCCATTAGCTGCTTTCGCATCTGCTAACAAAAACCATTCATTACCAAATGTAAGTAAATCACCTAGTGATATACCTTCAGCTTCCAATGAGCCAAAAGTAGAAAATAGAACAGATGAATGGATATAAAGGTTATTCGTTTCATTCGAATAATAAGTTACTTCAGCTTCTTCGTAAGTGCCTGATTCATTTGTATAAGTTTTATACTCTTTTGCCTCTTTACCATCTTTATTTATATCTTGCTCAAAATTGACTGAATCTTTATGAGTAGTTTCTGTAACAGCTTTTCCATCAGAATCTATATCATATTCATCATATACATAAGCATATACATTATTATTGATATATACTACATCTTCTTGTTCGTCTGGTTCAGTTGTAGTTTCATCATCGCTACAGCTGAAAAGCATTAGTGACAATCCAAATAGTGCAGTAAGGGTTAATAGTTGTTTTTTCATTTTTTAATCCTATTTATTTAAAATTTAGTAATATTTATTTTCAAATTTTGTATTCTATTATTTCGCAATGAAATAAGTTTTTAGTGTAGAGGTACTTCCTGGTTGAGACGGCAAAGCACCTGCAAGAGCTGATTCAATGACAGTCTCCTCAGTTTCAATTATCACGGGACCTATTCCTTTT
>JAUHXN010000369.1 GCA_030426865.1 bacterium
AAGCCCATCCGTACATAAAGGCAACAAATTTTCCGTACATTTTATCGAAGTAAACGTATTGTCCACCAGTCTCTGGAATCATCGAAGCTACTTCTGCATTCGAGAGAGCGCCGAAAAGAGTCAGCACACCAGCTAACACCCACACGAAGAGCATCAACTCCGGAGAGCCAGTTACTTCAGCCATTACAGCCGGTTTTTTGAAAATTCCTGATCCTATTACTGCACCTACTACTATGGCTAGTGTAGTATAAAGACCTAGTGTTGGTAGTAATCCGCGTTTGGGGGTTTTATTTTCTTCCATGAATTCCTTTGATTGGAGTCAATTCAAAGATAGGTAATAATGAAAAGAAAAAAAAGTAAAAAATATTACAATATTATAAGATAAAATAGTCTTATATCTTGAGAAATTGTTAAATTGCATTTCCAAATTGTAAAAATAAATGGAGAATTAAAAAATGACATATCCAAAAGTAGGTGAAATTGTTGCAGGAGATATCCGAGCAGCTGAGGTTTTAAAAAAGTTAAATATTGATTTTTGTTGTGGTGGTGGTATTAGTTTAGAGAGAGCGTGTCAGAAGAAAGGACTCGATCCAGCTGTTGTAATGGCTGAGATAGATGCTCACTTAGCTGGAAAGCCACCAATTGAAGATAAGTTTGGTAAAATGTGCCTAACTGAATTGGCAGACTATATTACTAATAAACATCATACTTATGTAAAAGAGAGTGCAGAATTCATAGACCCTCTATTAGATAAAGTAATCAGAGTACACGGTGACGCTCACCCTGAGTTAAATGAGATCGGTGATTTATTCTACGCATCAGTAAATGAATTACACTCTCACATGAAAAAAGAAGAGAATATATTATTCCCACTTATCAAAGCATTAGAAGCTGGTAATATCAAAGATTTAGATCCGAAAGCATCTGTCAAATACCCTATAGAGATGATGGAATCAGAGCACACACAAGAGGGCGATAGATTCACCAGAATTCGTGAGTTGACAGATGATTATACTCCACCGGCTGATGCATGTAATACGTATAAATTAACTTATTATAAGTTGAAGGAATTTAATGATGATTTGGAACAACACATACATTTAGAAAATAATATCTTATTCCCGAAATCTATCAAGATGGAAGAAGAACTAGGATAATTTAAGTTTTGTAACATCGGTAATACAATTATTGAAATGTGAAGAATGCATACACTCCAAAATAGAATAAGACACACTTTAGAGAAAAAAAATGCAATTCTGCTGGCACATTACTATCAACGAAAGGAAATCCAAGAAATAGCACACTTCTTGGGCGATAGTTTGGAGTTGGCTAGAAAAGCACAGCAAACTGAGCACGATATAATTGTATTCGCCGGTGTTAAATTTATGGCAGAAACAGCCAAAATACTTAACCCCAATAGAAAAGTTTTACTTCCGAGTTTGGAGGCGGGCTGTTCGCTTGCTGACTCTTGTCCTCCCAATGAATTTGCAGAGTTCAAAAAAGAACATCCAGACCATCTTGTAGTTAGCTACGTGAATACTAGCTCAGAAATAAAAGCAATGAGTGACTATATTTGTACTTCGAGCAATGCTCTGAAAGTCATAGAAAGTATACCCAAGTCCCAACCAATAATATTCGCTCCAGACAAAAACTTGGGCCACTATCTAAACAAAATAACCAATCGTAATATGTTACTTTGGGATGGTGTTTGTACGGTACATGAAGCTTTCTCGATGGAGAAAATGACCAATCTAAAACTGAAGAATATGGATGCGAAAATAATAGCACACCCAGAATCTGACCCTGTAGTATTAGATATTGCAGACTTTATTGGATCAACTTCAGCGCTGCTTAACTTTGTGGTAAGTGATAAAGCAGAAAAATACATAATAGCTACGGAAGTAGGAATACTAGACAAGATGAAGCTAATGGCTCCGAATAAAACATTCATTCCAGCGCCTGTAAATGAAAATAATACTTGCGCTTGTAGCGAATGTGCTTTTATGAAAACTATAACTCTTGAAAATCTCTACACTTCGATTGTAGAAGAGAAACACGAGATAATAGTAGAGCCAGAACTAGCCAAAAAAGCACTTATTCCTTTAGAAAAAATGATAAACATGAACTAGGATGCAGACGGACATTCTTATAGTTGGTAATGGTATAGCAGCACTATCACTTGTGTATCATCTAACAGAAATTGGAATAGATAAAGATATTTTAGTCCTTTCGGAACAACCCACTTCAGAATCAAATTCATATCATGCACAAGGTGGTATTGCAGCCGAGTTCGGGGACAAACCCAGTAAATACCAACACATAAAAGACACTATGTCGTGTGGTATTATAAATAACCAAGTAAGCACTACAACTATACTCAATGAAGCCGAAAAATCAATTCAAAGTATGATAAAGGATG
>JAUHXN010000370.1 GCA_030426865.1 bacterium
TCGTCTATCCATTTCAATAACTGTCCACCGAATAATGTATTCGCTGGATTTAAATCAGGTGGACTTACTAGTTTTCTTGTCTTAAATATCATCTTTCTATTTTACCCATTTTTTCCATTCAGATGGTTCGTACCCACAGGTTACATTACGTTCATACCTAACAATTGGTGTTTTTATTAGACCATTATTCGCCAATATTTCTTCCTTAGTATCAAATACCATATACTCTAAACCCTTGTCTTTATATTCTTTACTTGAAGTATCTAATAAATTGTCAGTACCTATCTTATTTGCAATATTATCAAATTCCTTTTGGCTTAATTCTTTTTCATTTAGATCTCTAAAGTGGGGCTCAATTCTTCTTTCTTTAAAAAAACGCATTGCCTTTTTAGTGTCACTACACTTTTTTGTACCCATTATTTGAATCACCATTAGTTCACCTCTTCAATTATCCAATTCAATTTTTTGCCTGAGTTGAATGGAACAACATTTCCGTATTTTTCTGGAATTGTAAATTCTCCCTTAACTAAAGTAACTGTCTTATTATTGGAAGTTAAGTTGTAATTCTTCATAGCGTTATCTGATACAAACTTTTGTAAATTTTCTAACTTTCCATTGCTTTCAAATATATCAGCTAAGTATTGCAATGCGAATGGAGAAGTAAAACAGCCTGCCGAACAATAAGCAGACTCTTTCTTATTAACTGGATGAGGTGCAGAGTCACTACCAAACGAGAGTTTCGGATGAGCAGAAAGTGCTGCATTAAGTAATGCTGATTTATCTTCTGGTCTTTTAGCTATAGGTTTGCAGAAATTATGTGGCTGCATTAGTCCACCTATAACGTCATCTAGTGTGATACATAGATGTTGTAAGGTAACTGTGGCAAACAAGTTATCATGTTTATCTAACAAGTCAACAGCAGATGCAGTTGTAATATGTTCCATAACTATCATTAGATTAGGGAACTCAGTAGCAAGATGAGAATATATACTTAAAAACTCTTCTTCACGATCCATTACAAAACCATGAGTTTCACCATGGACTAAAAGCGGAATACCTAATTCTTCCATAATTCTGAGAGTATCGAACGCATCTTCTATTTCTTTGATACCTTCGTCACTATTTGTAGTTGCACCAGCTGGGTATAGTTTTATTGCTCTAATTTTGCCTTTTAAAGATTCTAAAAACTCACGACTATATTTCTTAAAGAAAATAGTCATAAATGGTGTGAAATTATACCCTCTTACTGCGTTATCTATTTCTGTTATATATTTGTCTAACCGTTCTATATTATCTACAGGTGGTACTAGATTCGGCATTATTATACCACCCGAGAATGTTTCTGCACTCAATGGGGCTACTAAATCTAACATTTCACCTTCACGAAAGTGAATATGCATATCAAAAGGGTCTCTTAAAACTATTCTATCTATCATACTTTTATCAAATTATCATTTTTATTAATTATTGCTTCTATTATACTGAAATCTGAGAGTATATCAGGACCGTTGCTTGTAATAGCTATATTATGCTCAAAGTGGGCTGACATTTCTCTATCTTTTGTAACTATTGTCCATTTATCACTCAGTTCTTCTACATCATAAGTACCAACATTTATCATTGGCTCTAGAGCTAATGTCATTCCTCTTTTCAGTACTCTGCCTCTACCAGGTTCACCATAATTTGGAACTTGTGGGTCTTCGTGTAGCTTTCTTCCTAATCCATGCCCTACTAGAGATCTAACTACACTAAATCCTCTATCTTCACAATACTTTTGAATAGCATAACCTATATCACCAATATGATTTCCTATTACGCATTGCTCTATTCCCTTGTATAGAGACTCTTTTGTAACTTCTAGTAATTCAACAGTTTTAGGAGCTACTTCACCTATCCCGAAAGTATATGCATGATCTCCATAGTATCCATTTTTAAGAACACCACAATCTACCGATACGATATCACCATTTTTTAATGGTTGGTCATTAGGTAAGCCGTGTACTACAGCTTCATTTATTGAAGTCAACAGAGTACTAGGACATCCGTAAAGACCAAGAAAACCGGGCTTAGCATCATTATCTCTTATGAATTGCTCTGCCATTGTATCGAGTTCTTTTGTAGTCATACCTTCTCTAATATTTTCAGCGACAAGTGCCAAAGTTTTAGAAACAAGTGTAGCTGACTCTCTCATTAGCTCTATTTGGGAGGGACTTTTATAGTATATCATAGCTCAATTTCCTGTTGAGTAATTTTAATCTAGTAAGAAATTAATGTTAGCATCATTATCGTATTCTTTTGCTTCTTTTCCTTTTTCAAAAATCCTTAGTGTTGGTTTTCCTATAAGTGTTACATCACTATTTTGAATTTTTAATATGGAACCTTCTCTTAAACCAACCACAATATTATCATTTTGGTG
>JAUHXN010000057.1 GCA_030426865.1 bacterium
CAATCAGAACTACTATTGGGGATTTTCAAGATACTATTCATATTCGTGGGGTTGGTATTAATCCAGTCATAGAAGCTACTGCGGAGGTAGTTAACTTCGGGGTTTTCGAGCTTGGTAATGGCAAAGATACGACAGTAGTATTAGTAAAGAATGTGGGGAGTACTGATATAAATATCACTGATACACGTATTAGTGGGCCCGATATGGAACAATTTACTCTTAACACTGTGCCTATCAGTTACACAATCCCAGCAGGCGAAGAAAAAGAATTTCAACTGAACTATACTGCGAAATATGGAGGAAAATCGAACACATTCTTAGATTTTCATTATGATGGCATTGGCTCTCCTATTCGCTCACTACTCTTTGCAGAAGGAATTGGCGGTGAGGTTTACCCAGTAGTAGCAGATGCTTTCGTTGGAGAGGCTGTAGAGTTAGGAATATTCCTCGGCAAGATAAAACCAGAAGGACTCAGCGAAATAGCCACTAACTTCACAGCAACAGTTAGCTATAATTCGACACTACTTGCTCCTATAGATAAAACGATTCAAGTTACGACAGAAGACAATAAGTCATATATCAATATTGAAGGGCAACTCAGCGAGATGAATCAAATAGCAGCTGTACCAATGAAAGTGGGATTAGGTACAGCAGTAAAAAGTGGTCTAGTAATCACAGAATTCCAGCTATATGATGCTAATGGCGATACTGTTGACTATGACATAGAACCCGGTGTTGGTGAGTTCAATGTACTTGGAATATGCGAAGAAGGTGGTTTGCGATTAATTAATCCGAATGGTGAGGCAGTTAATATGGTAGTAACGACAGATGGACTAAATAGCAACGCACGAATCAATCTTACTTTAATCGAAACGGGTCAGACAGACCTTGTAATTTTCGACCAAATTGGTAACAAGATAGAAACGGTTTACTCTGGGACGCCAATTACTGGACAGCAAGAAATCGATCTTGACCTCAGCAACTACACTAACGGTAGATACTACATAAAACTAACAACCCCGACTATTACTAAAACTAAGATAATCGAGGTGGTTAGATAATTTATAACAATCTAATTCAAACTTTTAAGTGCATTTAGTATATCTTTCGGCTCTGCTCGATTTCTATAATCGGCATCTAGGAAGGCATATACTATTTTACCGTCTTTATTTATCACATACGTCGCAGCTAGTGGTAGAGTATTGCTTTTATCGCCATTGTATCCGTATAGATTAAATCCTTCTTGGTAGCGCTTAGCTACAGCATCGGTCAACTCAAATACAACTCCATACTCTTTTGCAACTTCATTGCCAATATCACTTAATACTTGGAATGAAAGAGCGTTCTTCTCTACTGTTGAGAGTGAACTATCAGGTAACTCTGGAGTCAAAGCAAGTAAGGAAGCATCATATTTTTTGAAATTTGGTAACTCATCTTGCAATCTTTTCAATGTCAAATTACAATATGGACACCAACCACCACGATACCAAATTAGAACGACAGGCCCATTTTTCAATTCATCATAGAGTGCTACGCTCTCCCCTTTCGCATTTTTTAATGTAAAGTTTGGAGCTTTGTCACCTTCATTCATAGCTTTTTCTAATACACCGGCATCAACTATTGCTTGTATCCCAGCCGCATAATCTTTTTTCTTATCTTCATCAGCATTCAATTCGAAATTAGACTTTTTCTCGTCAAGTGCCTTTTGTAAAGGGATATACTCCTCTGTTTGTTGAGTTTCAATTTCCATATTATTTTCCTCGGTTTTATTCTCACATGCTAATAAACTAACTAGCATAAGTGTTATAAGTATCTTTGACATTTTTGTAGTTATATTTTATTGATAAAAAACTGAACACGTAACCACGCCATAATTATTCTTAGAATTAGTGGAATATAAGTGACATAATTTAAAAGTTAAATTCAGTCGTATAATATTTCGACCTAAATTTAGTCTTTAATTATAAATAATAGAGGAAGATAATGAAGCAAATCAAAACATTAACAATAATTGTAATTAGTGCACTACTAATAGCTTTTGTATATTCGCAATTAGAATCGAAACCAAAGGAAAAGAAAACAATGGACAAGATGCCGATAGAAAAAACCGAAGAAGAATGGAAAAAAGAATTATCACCTGAGCAATACAGAGTGCTCAGAGAGAAAGGAACTGAAAGACCCGGAACTGGTGAGTATAATCTTCACTTCGAAGAAGGAGAATACAAGTGCGCTGGGTGTGGAACAGTTCTATTCGGATCGGATACAAAATACGAATCTCACTGCGGTTGGCCTTCTTTTTATGATATCGATGATAAAAGCAAGATAAAAGAGATCAAAGATACTTCTCACGGTATGATAAGAACCGAAGTAGTATGTGCAAACTGTGGTGGACATTTGGGACATGTATTCGACGACGGCCCAAATCCAACTGGTTTGAGATATTGTATAAACTCTGTTTCTCTAGATTTTGCTCCAGATACTAATCAAAGCAAGAATAAATGAGAGAATTCATAGAGGTACTAGAGCAAAAACTAGGCTCTGAAGATCAAAATATAATTGATAATTGTAATCAAATATTAGTTCAGCAATACCAAGTATCTCCTAATGCTAGAGAAGAAGTAGGATATTTTTTACATCTGGTAAATGAAGGATTATACCCGAAAGAAAATATCTATGATTTCCTCTATAAGTTCATAGATTTCTATTATGAAGATGCAGAATATTTGTTCGACTACGCTAATATCATACTCTATGCCGTTTCGGTAGAGTGGATAGATCCTATTATAGGGTCTAGACTAATAGGGTCTATATGGACTGTTTTGGGGTACCCACCCGAATTAACGGACTTTATAGGTACCGAAGGTGAAGTGGAATATCACGATAACCGATTGCGTAATGAAGATATAAGCGAAACGGAAAAGCTAGAAATTAATGGTAAATTAGACCAGATTAGAACTAAGTTAATAAGAATTGCAAAAGAATATGTGGAAAATAATACCTTTTAATCTTAATTCTTTTTACAATTATTCCTACATTTCTTAATTTTGGGGACTAAAGGTTCAAAATAACAGAAAAATTATGAAAATCGAAACGAAATACTCACTGCTTACATTCTACAAATTCGTAGATATTCCTGACCCCAAAGCCGAAGTGGCGAAGCTATACCGCTACACTCGTGACATAGGTCTGCGTGGACGAATATTCATAGGTGAAGAAGGAATCAATGCACAGATAACAGGTAATATAGGGCAGTTACATGCTTTACTACTTTACTTGGACAATAACGAGTATTTCAAAGATATACCCGATATAGATACTAAAGCGACCAGAGTGGACGAACACAAATTTCCTAAGATGATAGTCCGGTACAAAAAAGAAATAGTAGCATTAGGAGAGGTATACTCAGCCGCTGATATAGAAAAAGTAAAAAGCAAAATGAGCGTAGAAGAGTTCAAAAAAGTGATGGACGAAGAGAACGACGACTATCTAATACTTGATATGCGTAATAACTACGAATACAAGCTTGGGCATTTCAAGAAAGCAATTCCAGCTGGTACAGTTAGTTTCCGTGATTTGCAATCTATCATAGACCACTACAAAGAGCAATTCAACAACAAGAAAATAGTAATGTATTGTACTGGCGGCATCAGATGTGAGAAAGTCGCAGTTTATTTAGATAAGCAAGGATTCAAAGACGTAAAGCAGCTTGACGGTGGTGTAGTCAAATACGTAAACAAATACAATGACGGCAACTGGCTAGGTAATCTCTATACTTTCGATGATAGAGTTAGCACAGACATTGGCGACGAGAACACAAACGTTATAATTTCCGAATGTCACTACACTGGACAAAAAGCGAAGAACTATTACAACTGCCGCTATGGCCCATGTAATGCACAGATAATAGCTAAGCCAAAAGAATACAGAAAGCACATGGGTTTCTGCTCTGAGGAATGCTCACACAAAGCAAAAGAAGATATACTAATACGCGATGCTAACTTCGACCCTATCCAATATAAGATGCTGAGAAGCGAAATAAAGCAAGACAATAGCAAGCGTGAACAAATAGTAAACGGCATAGCTAAACACGTAACTGAGTGGCTAGAAGGCGTTGAGTTCAACCATAAAACCCCAATAAAAGAGCAGATTATATTGCCGGTAGTGGATTAGAGTTAATTAAATAAATAAAAGAAACTTTAGAGACGTAATGTTATTGCTGATTGGTGGTGATGCACATTAGTCTCTTTTTTTTACTATTTTGTTAAATCTGATTTAACTAAAGCTATTTCTAATGAAAATTTTATTAACAGCCATTCTCCTTATTATCACTTTAAATGAAGTTAATTGCCATGATATGAGTTGGGCAAATGTTAATGATGTAGGGATAAATTATAATTTTGAAGGACTAAATGATAGTAGATCAATTGGTTTAGAAGTAACTAAAACATTATTGATTTTAAACGCTAGTGTAAACTATGATAATTGGGTAGTTAATAATTCTTTCGAATCTAATCACGAAGTAACTGGATTTGTGGGGATTGGGTTTTTACAAGTTCTACAGGCACAAATTGGGTATTCTACATTTAAAGATACTAAACTAAAAGTTAGTGCTTTGATTCCATTCGTTTATTTCCAATTATTTTTTAGTGATTCTAGAATTGAAGAAAGTTCTATAGGTTGGGAACACCTCTCATTAGTAATAAACTATCAAAGAAGATATGGTGATTTGAGTAGTAATAACTATAGTATCGGTATCTCATTTTTGTGGTTTAGTGAAGGGTATTAGAATTAATTTTAATAATTACTTTAATCAGTCTTATACTTATACAATTCATAAAAATACTGATGTCGATAACCAAGCTCTATATCATCTACAAATAATAGTAATATTCCATCATTAAACACTTTGAACTTCAATTGTTTAAAATAATTTCGTTCAATAATTTCTTCTATATCTGTGACATTTGGATCAACTATATTTCTACATTGAAGAATTAAAGTGTCACTTTTAAGACTCCAACTCCCATTAAACTGCTCCCAACTTGCAGTACAAGTACTTGCTGATACATTGAATGTGTTATTTTTATGTATCTTTATAGATTCACCAGAAAACCCACCACTGTTATAATAAATATTACCACCCATTTGACTGAGTACACTCTCATCAACTTTGATACTACAGGAGAAATATAATAATGTCATTATTAGTATTAGTACAGTTTTCATAACTAATATGTATTTTAAACATTTGTTAAAGATAAATATAGTCAATTCTAGAGATTATAGAAACAAAACTGATTAACATTGTGTATTTAATTAATGTACTTATATTTGTATTGTCTAGTTATATTATAATAGAACAAAATGAACGAAACAGAAATTAAAATACTCGAAACTGGAATTTCTTTAATTCTATTTTTCATAATTCGATTTGGAATAGTCAAATTAATTAATAGAACAGTAGCTGAGAATCTAATACATAAGACTCGTGCAAAAATCATTAGAAAAATACTCCAAATCATACTTATAACTATTACTTTATTTTTCGTTTTAACTATCTGGGGTGTTGAACAATCTCAGATGTTTGTTTTTATGGCATCAGTACTTACTGTTATTGGTATAGCTTTATTTGCTCAGTGGTCCCATCTATCAAACCTAACATCAGGAATAATTATATTTTTTAATCATACTGTTAAGTTAGATGATTATGTAGTTATTATGGATAAGGAATATGATATAGAAGGTAAAGTCAGTGATATAGGTCTTTTCTTTATTAGATTAAAAACTAAAGAAGGAGAAGATGTTACATTCCCTAATAATGTCTTTCTACAAAAAATGGTTAAAAAGAAATCGCATAATCAAAGCAAGTAAAATTATTCATCGTCTCTTCGCTACATTTCATTCCACTCAGAGAGACGTGGATTTCTCATTTTATTTCTTACTTACCTCTTAATCCATTATCTTTGTATTTTAAAATTGAATTTAATTGATTATCATTGATGAAGCCTTACTTATCTATCGTAATACCAGCATATAACGAAGCTGATAGAATAGAAGCATCTCTCCAAAAAGCCGTGGATTACCTCGGGCAAAAGGATTACGAGTATGAAATTATAGTTGCTGACGATGGCTCTACAGATAATACAGTAGCAATAGCTAATAAATTCGGTGATAAAGTGAAAGCTTATGCATTACCTAAAAACACTGGGAAAGGTGCTGCTGTCCGTATGGGTATGCTCAAAGCTACTGGTGAGATAAGAATATTTACAGATGCCGATTTCTCGACTCCTATCTACGAAATAGAAAAAATAATCTACAGTTTGAAAAACAATTTTGATATTGTAATAGGATCGCGAGCATTGGACTATGGTATGGTCAAAGAACATCAGCCATTTTACCGCGAATTTATGGGTAAGACTTTTAATAAGTTTGTTCAGCTGATGGTCATCAAAGGCATCAAAGATACTCAATGTGGATTCAAAGGATTTACAGCAGAAGCTGCGGAAGATATATTTGGTAAAGCTAAGATAGATGGATTTAGCTTTGACGTAGAAGCACTTTATTTGGCTCGAAAAGCAGGATACAAAATAGACGAAGTGCCAGTAGAATGGTACAATGATGACAGAAGCAAGGTCAACCCGATTACTGATTCAATAAGTATGCTTCTAGAGATTATGAAAATAAAAAGAATCCATAACTTTTGATAAACCTCAAAGAACTCCTTTCCTCCGAAGAAGATAATATTTGGCGTAGAAACCTAGTCGTGCTTTGTGTAGCACAGTTTATAGCTATGATAGGTATGAGCGGTGTATTCCCCTTTCTTCCACTTTACGTTCGTGAGTTAGGAGTAACTGATCCCGATGAAGCACAGTTTTGGTCAGGTATGGTATTCGCAGGGGTCTATATATCAGCAGTAATTATGATTCCTATTTGGGGTTCTCTAGGCGATAAATACGGACGGAAATTTATGACTGTAAGGGCAATCTTTGGGTTGGCCCTATCGGTAGTACTTATGGCATTTGCCCAAGACGTTTATCAGCTTTTCTTCCTTCGAGTTCTCCAAGGCACTATGAGTGGGATGATTGCCTCTTCCCTATCTTTTGTTAGTGCTAATACACCTGAGAACAAATCCGGTTATGCAATTGGTTGGCTCCAAAGTTCTATTGCAGCAGGGCAAGTATTCGGACCTTTTTTTGGTGGGTTGATGGCAGACTTTGTTGGTATCCGATATGTATTCTTAGTTGTTGGATTGCTTTGTGCGTTAGCCGCAATACTTGTTATGGTTTCGCTACAAGAAAAAGAATTTGTCCGAAGAAAAGACAAAATGTATGGTATCATCTGGAACATCAGGTTCATATTTAGAGATAAAGTATTCTTCAAATTGATGACCCTAATCGTACTAGTTCAGATGGGAGTACAGTTTACAATCCCAATCTTTACATATTTCGTTGAAGAAAAAGGTGCACCCGAAGACCTTTTAGCTACTGTGACTGGTATTTTATTCGGAGTAATTGCTGTATTTAATATTATATTCTCTCCTAAATGGGGACGTAGAAATGACTCTAAAATATGGCAAAAAACACTCAAAATATCTGCTGCGATTTCTGCATTTATGTATTTGCTTCATATTCTAGTTCCAAATTTTTATTTTCTTATACCAATAAGAGCTGT
The DNA here is from genome assembly GCA_030426865.1 of bacterium. Taxonomy (GTDB): domain Bacteria; phylum Bacteroidota; class Ignavibacteria; order Kapaibacteriales; family UBA2268; genus PGYR01. Next base: position 7,672 of record JAUHXN010000057.1, read on the forward strand.
TATAGGTATATTTTATGCTGCTCTAATACCAACACTTTACTCTGCTCTAAGCAAAAGGACCATACCTCAACAAAAAGGTGGAATAATGGGACTAGCATCTGGGGCGAATCTACTTGGTTCTCTGATTAGTTTTCTATTTGCTGGTGTCATTAGTTCAGTGTTTGGGATGGATACAAATTTTATAATCTCATTCGTTCTATTGATTATTGTTGCTTTAATTGCTCATTTTTCACCTCTTGATTCTTTTCAAAAGCAGGCATTATCAAAATGAAAAAAGGAATTATGGTATTAGGAATAATAATTGCTGTTTTGTTTGGATTAGTATTTAATAATTCGCAGAATTCTGACAGTATAATAGACAAGGAAGATTTCTCAAACATTAGAAGCTTAGAACTCCCAAGCTATTTAGAATCTGCTACTATTTTGAAAAAACATGGATTTACAATAGGTTTTTCCAAAAAACACAGACATGCTTATTGGGTTGCGTATAAGCTAGATTGTAATGAGACCAAAGGTGAAATACCAAGAAGCAACTATTTCAGAGAAGACCAAATATTGGGCAAATATAGCCCAAGTACTGACGATTATTATGCTTCAGGTTATGATAAAGGGCATCTAATACCGGCAGCAGATAATAAATCCGATTCACTTTCGATGCATGATAGCTTTCTAATGTCAAATGTGTCACCACAAATACCGGGATTCAACCGTGGATTGTGGAAGAAATTAGAAGAAAAAGTAAGGGATTGGGCTTGTGTATATGATTCACTTTATTTAATTACTGGAGCTGTTTTAGGTTCAGAACTAACGCATTTAGGTAATAACAAAGTTGCAATTCCTGATTATTACTACAAATCGATTCTTGTATATAACGAATCACACCAATCGATGATCTCTTATTATTTGTACCAATATACGAAAGATGACAATCTGGATAACTTCATTATAACTACTGACTCACTAGAATCAATATTAGGTTATGACTTATTCTATAATCTAAACGATTCATTAGAAGCTGAATTAGAAAGCAAAATAGATACTACTTTCTGGAATAATTAAAAAAGAAACCTTAGACATATTGCTCCGTATTAAATCTATATTTTTAAGCTTAATAGGTGGTAATAATGAAAAAGAAAATATTAATAGCTATTGTTAGTACTGGGCTTTTCTTTACTTTGTTTGCAGTATCTTTCATCTCATTGCGTAACCATATATACAATAGAAAAGATTGCGAAAGATTTAACATAGATAATCTAGAAAGTAGAGCACATGTTAATATACCAGATGTAAAAGATGGTGATTGTAAATGTGATGGGAAGATCAAAGAGTCTAGTTTTACTTTGGATATAGATGATGACAGAGTCCAAAACTATCTAAGGAAAAATGGATTCGAAAAAGTATCTGACTATTATCAGAAGAAAGGCATAAATGAAGATACCAAATGGGATGTAGTATTTACCCCAGACAATAAGAAACTATCATTTGTGGTTGAGTATTTGGATTGATGGATATTCGAAACAAGTTTGATAAAAACGCTATCTGTTTGAAAGAATTAACAATATTGCTTATCTTTCGCACATACTTACTAAAAAATCTATAACTTACTATATGAATAAGAAACTTTTAATCGCATTTATATCACTTACTATAATTCAATCTTACTCTATTTCGAAACAGATTCCTGGTAGTGAAGGTGGAATTTTGTCAGTTAAATCTAATGGTAAATATTTAGTCCATGATTATTCAGATTTCTTTACTATTTATGATATTGAAGCCGATTCACTTGTTAATTCTATTGGTGGAGAACGTCCAATGTATGCGGTAACAAACGAACATAATAATTATTATGAAGACGGAAGTTTAAATAAAGTTGATTTAATTACAGGGGAAGAGATTCTATCTTTCCCTGTTTCAACTGAAACAAACAATGAATCTTTTAGAAGCTTAGATTTCTATAAAGGTAATCGCTTTATCTATAATTCAAGTAAATCATATTACATTGTAGAAGACACTAAATCAGGATATGAGTTTACCCATTTATTTGAAATTGCAGATGACTTTATGTTTGGTAACAATAAAGGTGTTTATTACAATGATGGTCAAATAATCTATATTGATGATGATGGTTATCCAAAAAGCTTTTCTCATGAATTTGAGAATGGTGTCCGAGTATTTGCTTATAAAGATGGTTATGTAATTTACAATATAGTTGAAAACGGTACAGATTATATTGCATCGTATAACACTGTTGCAAAGACAAAGCGAAGAGTAGAAAATGATGAGGCATATCGTCTTAAAATAATAGGTAACAAAGTAGTAACTTACAAGAATATATTCTGGAATAGTTTATCTATTATGTCATTTGATTTGTTTGAATACTCAGTATTCCAAATATCTGATAAATTTGGGATTAACTATTTAACTCCGATTGATGATAGAAGAATTGTCGCTACTTCAGAAGCAATTTCAACATCATATCTTTTAGATTTAGATGAAGAATCAATAAAACCAATAAATAGAATTAGTTCAAATATTGAGACTTTTACTTTTTCAAAAGACTCGAAATACATTGGCGTCATTAATTATTCATTAGTTCCAAAATTAGGAAATAAGTTATTCAAGGTTATTGAATTAGAGACTAATGATATAGTCTATGAATATTATTATAGCACAGAGAACTTCATTGAAGAGATTTTCTATAATGAGGAATATGGTTTTGTGTTCCAAAGTGGTGATTATGAACTGAGTAGTTTCCTGGCAAACCAAGATTCTGAAGTTAAAAGTATAATTAAAACTGAAAAAGAAATTACATCACATAATATAAATGATGATTATCTATTTGTAGGGCATAATAATCGGTTCGATTTTTATGATTTAAAGAATATGGGAAATGTATTTAGTAAACAAACCAATGGGAATATAGATTTAATTAGATACAATTCGAAACACATAATTTTTAATAGTATGATAAGCATTAACAATTATGGGAGAGCATCAACTTTGTTTAGATTAAATTTGCAAAATTTTGATTTAGATAGCATTAACTTAAATAATCATATTAATTTGAAACTTGGACAAGAAACCGCACCGCTGTTTGGTATAAACGAAAAGTATCTGTATAAAATTAATGATTATGATGAAATATGGTTTTTGAAAATAGATCAAGAAGCATTAGGTGAGAATAGAGTATTAAATGGTGAAGAATTCGGTGCAATTGTAGCTATTAATGATTCTGTTTTTATTTGTAGTGCTAGGGATGAACCTTATTTTATAAAAAAAGTTAAATTTAATTATGATGATATTACTTATGAAGTAATAGAGGACTATCCCATTAACATCTCTGAAATAACTTATCCTTCTGGCAATACTAGTGAGACGGACATCAGTAGATTAGTAGTCAATGATAAATACATTGCTTATGCAAACTACAAAGAAAACACTATTAGAATCATTGAGGATAAAGATTTGGTTACTAGAGTTGAAACTTATGAGACGGTAGACTATTTTGAGTTCCTAGAAATGTTGGAAAGTGGGCGGTATGAGATAAATGTTTATGATATGAATGGTAGAGTAATTGGTGAAGACATTATTTCATTAGATGAAATAAACAGACTTAAGAACAACACACCTTTTCTTGTAAGCATTAGTAATAAAAAAATAAATAAAATTTATAAATTAATTAAATAGCAATAACATTAGAATTAAGTTTAATATTATAAAATAGCTTATTGACTTAGGTACTTCATACTGTTATTCTGAAGCTCATAACAAGTTGAATTCCGCATTCTATAAAACCCCTATGGGGCTTTAAGGGTGGCTATATTCTAAATTGCTCCAGTTATTAAGTCCCTCTGGGGCTTATTCTAAACTATTCAACAATGCCTCTAAATTTATATATTCCATTTTTTTTCACTATCAATCCGATAAATAATGAAATAATACGTTGTCTTAGACGCAACGCTTTATTATCTTTGTAACTTACATAATTCGGATATTGATGAAAAACATTAGAAATTTTTGTATCATTGCCCACATTGACCATGGCAAATCGACCTTAGCTGATAGAATACTTGAAGTTACGGGTGCCATTACTCAAAGAGAAATGATACACGCTCAGATTTTAGATAATAATGCCCTAGAACAAGAAAGGGGTATTACTATCAAATTGCACGCTATTCAGATGGACTATAAGGCGAAGAATGGCGAAATATATAAGTTGAATCTTATCGATACACCCGGTCACGTGGATTTCTCCTACGAAGTATCGCGTTCACTTGCTGCTTGCGAAGGGGCTATACTAGTAGTAGATGCTACACAAGGCGTAGAAGCTCAGACTATAAGTAATCTATATATGGCAATCGAGAATGACCTAGAGATAATTCCTGTACTAAATAAAATAGATTTACCTGCCGCAGCTACAACTAAAGACAATGTGAAAAAGCAAGTCTTAGAGTTAATCGGTGGAAAAGAAGAAGATAT
>JAUHXN010000058.1 GCA_030426865.1 bacterium
TATCTTTGGAATAAATTGATGCAAGCCGCTGTCGATGAAGCTTATGAAGCTGGTTACTTTGGCGAAAAAATGAAAGAAAAGTTTGGAACTGACTTTGCAATGGACGTATATGTTCATAGTGGAGCTGGAGCTTATATTTGTGGTGAAGAAACTTCTTTGATGAATTCACTAGAAGGAAATAGAGGTTATCCACGATTCAAACCACCTTTTCCAGCGCAAGTTGGTTTATGGGGAATGCCGACAACTGTTAATAATGTAGAAACAATAGCTACTATTCCTAAAATATTTGAGATTGGTCCTGAGAATTATGCAAACTTAGGCGCTCAAGGGCACCCTGGTACACTTCTTTATGGGGTAAGTGGTCACGTAAATAAACCTGGAGTTTACGAACTAGAAACAGGTATAACTCTTAGAAGCTTGATTTATGATGTTTGTGGTGGTGTTCCGGGAGGAAAAAGCATTAAAGCCATAATACCTGGTGGATCTTCGATGCCTGTATTATCAGCTGATGAGTTAGATGTTCAAATGGATGAAGAATCACTGAAAAAAGTTGGTACACATATAGGAACTGCTGGTGTAATGGTAATGGATGAAGATACTGACCTAGTTAAAGTTACTTTACGTATTGCTCATTTCTATCATCATGAATCTTGTGGACAATGTACGCCTTGTAGAGAAGGGTGTGGATGGATGGAAAAAACTTTAAAACGTATATACAATGGTGAAGGAACTTCGAAAGACTTAGACTTATTAGTTTCTGTTTGTAATAATATTGAAGGTAATACGATTTGTGCTTTAGGTGATGCTGCAGCATGGGCTGTTAGAGGTTTCGTCAATAAATTCCGTGGAGAATTTGAAGCGAGAGTGAAATCAACACGAGTATTCCAAGCACCTAATATAGCACATGCTAAAAGAGCAACTGCAGATACTTTGATTTTTGAAAGTTAGAATATATTAAAATTGATAAATAAATAGTTAAGGAAGTTAGTTATTATAAATATCTGACTTCCTTTTTTTGTAAATATGAATAAAAAAATTGGTATTTTAGGTGGGAGTTTCAACCCAATACACGAGGCACATACTTCAGTCGCTGAATTCTTTTTAAATAATTATGACGCTAGCAAAGTTATATTTATACCTTGCAATGTCTCCCCTTTCAAGACAAATGAAAGTATTGCTCCTAATAATCAAAGATTAGATATGGTGAGAATTGCAATTCAAAGCAATTCTTTATTCGAAGTCTCAGAATTTGAATTAAAAAGTAATAGTATTTCTTATACTTATCAAACTATCGAGCATTTTAAAACTATCTACCCTAATGAAAATTTATGTTTATTAGTAGGTGGAGATCAAGCTGAAAATTTTCATAATTGGAAAAACTGGCAATATATTCTTGATAATGCTGATATTTATGTAGCTTTAAGAAAAGGTTATAAAATACCAACTTATGATTTTGAAAGTTATAAAAAAGCTATATATATGGAAATGCCGTTTATTGAAATATCTGCATCTGAAATCAGAGAAAAAATTGCGATTGGGGAAAAAGGGATTAAATTTTTAAACCCAAATGTAGAATCATACATTAATGAGAATAAAGTATATTAGTTTGACTTTTGTTTTAGCTCTTCAAAGTATTTCTTTATTAATTCTTCCATATCCTTAGTATAGCCTAATTTTAGAGATTCTTTAAGTTTTTCTTCGGATATTTTATTAAGATATTCTTTTAGCTTGAGAGCCTCTGGACTGTTTTGGGAATATTGTTTACCTGATTTAGCTTCCCTTTTCTTTTCGAAATCACGTTCATTTTCAGAACGATTAGCATCTAAAAGTTTTGATAATATTTTTTCTTGACGTTCTATTGTAGCTTGAGTTATGTTTCCAGATTCCATATCAGCCATAACTTCTTTCATTTCTTTTGCAATTTCTTCCAAGTCAATTTGCTTTTTACCACCTAGTTTTTGGAATTTCTTTTGCTCCTCTGCTAGCTCTTCAATCGATTTTTTTGCGTTACCTTGTTCATTTTTTAATCGTCCATATTCGGATTGCTTTTGTAATTCAGATTTTCCACCACTTCCACCTTGTACGTCTTTACCAGGATTTTGCCCTTGCTGCATCATCTGTTGAAGTGAATTATTAATCATTTGTTGCTGAGCCGCTGCTTGTTGCAATTGCTGCGAGAATCCCATCCCACCAGGCGAGTTGCTCATACCAGGTGAATTACCTCCTGAGCCCTCTTGACCTTTACCTTGTCCTTTTCCCTTTCCTTGACCTTGCATTTGACCTAACATTCCTTGCATTTGACTAACAGCACTATTCATTTTTGCCATAGATTGCTGCTGTGCTTTACCTGCTTGAGCAGTATGTCTTTCAGCCAGTTCAGCCATTGCTGTATTCATTTCTTGCATTGCCTTACCGATGTCTTTACCCATTTCAGGTGTGACTGCAAATGATTTCTCAGATAGCTGAGCTAAACTATTTGCAACTCTTTGGAGAGATTCGTTTAACTTATTTTGTTTATTATTTATCTCCGGTAATTGTGGAGAATTATAGTTTGAAGCATTAGTTTGATTCTTTAATTGTTCTTGTTCTTTAGAAATTTGCAACATATCTTGAACTGCTTTCTTCATAGTATTAAGTGTTTCTCTTGATACTTTATTCTCCATTTCTTGTTTTAGTTCAGACATTTTTTTATTAAACTTCTTCATATTCTGTTTAGCTTTCTGCTGATTTTTTTGAGCTTCCTGTTTTTGACCTTGTTTTAAGTTTTGTTCAGATTGTTCCATTTGTTCTGAAGTTTCTTGCTTATCTAGCTCTTTGTTAGCTTCTTCAAGCTTATCCATAGGCATATCCTCTTGCTTAGATAACATATCTTCTAGCTCTTTCATCTGATTATCAAGCTTATCTAAATCCTTTTTTAGATTCTCTTGTTCCTTAGCTAATTTTTCATTGTCCTTACTATTTTTCGAATCTGATTTTTCTGTTTCTTTCATCAAATTCTCTAAATCTTTTTCAAGTTTTTCACCCATTTTTTTGATTGCATCTGTCTTCTGCTCAGCTTTCATTCGTTCCAATATTTTCATAGATCTCTCTATGCTTTTTTGGAATTGCTCTTCATCGAATTTCATATCTTCTAAAGCTTTCTGCATTTCCTGAGGAGTCATATTCTTCAACTCTTTATTCATTTTTTCTTGCATCTTTCTTAGTTCAGGCATATCAACTTGCTTAAGTAATTCCTGAAGTTTCATAAACTTTTCGAGAGTTTCAGGTGAAAGAACTTTATTTTCATGCATTTCCCTAGCAGTATCATTAATTTTTTCTTGTAAGTTTTTTACATCTTCTGAGATCTTCTTTTGCTTATCCGCTATGTCTTCTGCTTTTTTCTTTTGTTCATAATTCATTTCTTTCTTCTTAAAATCTTTTCTTAGATCTTGTTTTAACTCTTCCATATTCTTCTTTAATTCTTGAGCTTCTTTCAAGACCTCTGACAAATCTTTCTCAATCTCCTTTTGCGCTTGTTCTGATGAAGCTATTACTTCTTCTAAAGACGGTAATCTTAGGGAAAGAACTCTAGTTTTAGCAGATTTAGGTCCATTCACAATGTCATTATCGAATACTTCTAAGTAGAATTCATATTCATCTTCTGGAGATATACCCATTGAGTTCAAATCCCATATATATGAAGCTATTTGATACTTTTCATTCTTTTTAATAATTATATTAATTGATTTATAATCTTTGAAAGGCATTACATAGTTTGACTTTACCAATTTGTAATTAAGTTTTAAACTAGAAAAACCAAAATCATCCATTATTTCTGTATCAATCTGAATTAATGCGTTTTCAGATAATTGTACATTTTCGATAGGGTTAATTAGATTAATATTTGGGTTATTATCAGCAGTTGCTATAATACTATATTTAATTGGGTTTTCATTTTCTATACCATTATTGTCATATAATTTGAAGAAGTAATAACCTGATTTTCTTATAGTGAAAAATAAATTTGCATTGTTATTACTAATAGTCAAATTTAATGTATCTGATTTACTTACAGTTTCACTCACAATTCCATTTGAATCAGTAATAGAAGTTTCAGAATTGAAAATCATAATTGCTTTCCTAATAGGTTTATTTGCTTCTAGATTTAATGAAATTTTACTTCCATTAATAGCAACAATGTCAGCAGTATTTATATCAAAACTAATAGGCTTTTCTCCTGTGTACGTAGGATATGTTACTGTTCCTGTCATTCTCTTGACTACGGGACGCTCACTTACATTTATTTTACCAATTTCTGTTTGAATATCCGAATTATACCATTGAGTACTTGCATAATATGTTACTGAATTTTTAATAGAAGAAACTTTATAGATATATTCATTATTCGAGTTTCTTTCTATAGTTAATTCATCGTAATCATCTTGATTATCTTCCTTAATAAATAATGTTAGTTTATCTGGACTATTACCAGTTGAAGTTACAACCAACTCTATATCTTCACCTCTTAGAACATTATCTATTTTACTTTTCAAAGCTATTTCAAATGGTGCAGCAGGTATAAAAGACTCACTAAAGTTTATTAGCCTATTTGCTGCTGGATTAAGTATTAATCCAGGAAGGGAAGTTAAAAGTACTGTTAAAACTAGAAAAGAAGTAAAAATAAATATGTATTTTTTAAACTTCTTTTTATCTAGAACTTCATTAAAATTATAATCTTTCGTTTTTGTGGAGATAGACTCTAGTTCATAATTTGCTAAGTCAATGGATATACCTTGACTCGTTTTAACTTGATTATATATTTGAAGGGCATTAGTAAGCTTATCTCTTATCTGAGGAAAATAGTTACCTACTTTATTAGATGTTGAAATAATAATTTCATTTTCTTTACTTCCGTATCTTCTTTTGTATAAGAGAAATGAAGTCAATAATGTTATTAACGAGAATCCAAGAAAAGAATAAAAAAGTTTAGTTCTAAAATCAATAGATCCATTTACAAAGAATTCAATTAGCGTAAATAACAGAAAAGTAATAGAAATAAGACTTATCCCGCCAATCAAATACATCGTAAAATCTAACAAACTTTGTTTTCTGTAAGTCTCTTTCAGTCTTAATATTAATGAGTTATATTTTACTTCAGAATTTATCATATTAATTCATCAATGCCCATATAATAATATTAGTACCAAATTTTAAAGCTCTTTCTCTTATTTCAGGTGAATCGTTATGAACCTCAGGGTCTGCCCAGCCATCACTTGGGTTGCTTTCAGCTGTATAGAATACAGCTAATCTTTCATTAATGAATAAACCAAAAGATTGAGGTTTTTTATCATCGTGCTCATGTATTTTGGGAGGACCAGATGAGAAATCATATTGGATAGTATAAATTGGATGAGAAAAAGGTATTTCTAGAAAATCTTTGTCCGAAAACACTTTCTTCATTTCTTTTCTTATAAAAGGGTCTAAGCCATAATCATCATCAATATATAAAAAACCACCATTTTCTAAATATAGTCTAAGATTTTCTGCTTCTTTTCCAGAAAAATTAACATTACCATGTCCAGTAAGAAATAAAATCGGATAATCGAATAAGTCATCAGATTTTAAATCCACATATTCGTAAACGGGCTCGGCAAGTACATTAGTATTGCTTTTTATAAAGCTCAACAAATTAACTTCGCTAGTTGGATCGTTATACCAATCACCACCACCAGAATATTTCACTCTACCGATTTTAATTTTTTCAGCAGAATGAAGAGGTAAAACAAGTAAAATTGATAATAATATTAATGTTATTAATCGCATTGTGTATGTTACGATTGTTAGCATTATTTGTTATCAAAACTACAGATTAAAATTTTCTTTTGTAATTTTTTGAAATGATCAAAAGCAATCAAATCTAAATCATGCATTTCTATTTTCAATGCCTTATTATGTTTTTTTGCTTCATTTATTTCATCAGTAAGATCACCACCCTTAAGCAAAACAATTTTCCCATTATCTTTTAATAGTGGGGAAACCCATGATTGTATTAGGTTTAATCTTGCTACTCCTCTTGCAAAAATAAAATCAAACTTCTTTTGATATTCCTTCTGATTAGCAATAACTTCTACTCTTTCTGCTTTAGATTTTATATTTCTGAGTTGAGTATGTTGCGCTAACATCTCTGTTACTTTCATTTTCTTTTTTATCGAATCTAATAGTAACATGTTAATTTTAGGAGATGCAATAGTCAACGGAATTCCTGGTAATCCTCCACCAGAACCTAAATCCATACACTCATACTTACCGTCTAGATTAATAAATCTAAGTATACTCAGCGAATGAAGTATATGAGACTCTAAAATCATATCTTCATCTTTTCTAGAAATTAGATTAACTTTACTATTCCAATGCAATAATTCATTTGTATATCGCTCTATTCTTTCTCTTTGCTTTTGATCTAGTACTATTCCATTAGCAGAAAGTATCGTCCAAAACTGTATTAAATCCATATTCTTTATATTGTGTATTGAAATAAAAACAAATTTACTAAAGTTATCACGAATTATATATGAATCCATTTTTTTCTATAATAATTGCAACATATAATAGAGAAAATCTTATAACTAGAGCCATAGATTCTGTAATAAATCAGGATACAAATGATTGGGAATTGATTATAGTTGATGATTGTAGTTTAGATAACACATACGAGAAAATTAAGTCATTTTTTTCTGATGAACGAATCTTTTATTTCAAAACCGATAAGAATAGTGGTGTTGCAAAAGCTAGAAATCTAGGTATTAGTAAATCAATTGGAAGATATATAACATTCCTCGATTCAGATGATGAATACAAGAAAAACCATCTTTCTGTTAGATATGACTTACTAGAAAATCAAAATATAGATTTACTACATGGAGGAGTAGAAATAATTGGTAATAGAAAAGTTCCTGATAAAAATAATAAAAATAAACTAATAGACATCTCTGAATGTATTATTGGGGGAACATTCTTTATTAATTCTAATATTGACGAAAATTTAAAATTATTTGATGAGAAAATAGATTATAGTGAAGATAGTGAGCTTTTTGAAAATTTTACACGGAAAAGCATGAATATAAAAAGAACAGATTATCAAACTTATATTTATTATCGCGATACAGAAGATTCTATTTGTAATACGGTGAACGAATGAAATTTTCAAAAAGTAAAATTGCGCGAAGAGCTAGAATGGAAGAAATTCTTGATATTTTAAAATTAGAACATCTTGATGCTAGAATAGCCCTTAACTATAGCAATCCATTCGAGTTATTAATTGCGACAATACTAAGTGCACAATGTACAGATGCAAGAGTTAACATTGTAACTGAATCTCTTTTTAAAAAATATAAAACTCCACAAGACTATGTGTTAATACCACTTGAGAATTTGGAAAAAGATATATTTTCTACAGGTTTCTACAAGAATAAAGCAAAAAATATAAAAGGAGCTGCAAAAAAATTAGTCGATAATTTCAATAGTGAAGTTCCAGGCACTATGGAAGAATTACTAACTTTAGATGGAGTTGGTCGGAAAACAGCCAATGTTGTACTTGGTCACTGTTTTGGGATTGATGGTATTGTAGTAGATACACATGTAAGCCGTTTATCAAATAGACTAGGCTTTGTGAACACTACTAATGCAGTGAAAATTGAATATGAGTTAATGGAACTAATCCCACAAGATGATTGGGTAATGTTCACTCATTATATGATACAACATGGAAGAAAAATCTGCGATGCTAAAAAGCCATTGTGTAATAAATGCGTTATAAATCACCTTTGTCCGTCTGCAGATACATTCGATAAAACTAATAAAGAAAAGAAAAATAAATGAAAGATTTAAAAGTAATAACAATTGACTTTTGGAATACACTTTTTGATTCTGTTAATCACGAAGGTAGATATAAGTATAGGAATGATATATTTTTAGAAGAAACTTCTAAACTTGGGATTAATATCAATGAATCAGAATTAGACAATGCAATTAAAGAAAGTTGGTTGTATTTTGAAGATCATTGGATAAATAGAATGCGAACTCCAGAAAGTTCAGAGTTAGTCCAAGTCATATTTTCACATTTAAAGATTCCCAATGATAAAAGTGCATTCGATAGGATTGTAACGTCGTATGAAGATAGTTTATTCGAACACCCTCCTATTTTAATTGACGGTGTTAAAGAGATGCTTCCGAAACTTGCGGAAAAATATAAGCTAGGTTTAATTTCAGATACAGGATACTCGCCTGGTACTCATTTGAGAAAGTTGATGGCAGACAATGACATTTTAGATTATTTTACTTCATTTAGTTTTAGTAATGAAACTGGTGTGAGTAAACCTCATGAAAGAGCGTTTCACACTATATTGAATGAATTAAAAATTGATCCAGCACATTCGTTGCATATCGGAGATATAGAAAGAACAGATGTGGTGGGAGCTAATAATACAGGAATGATATCTGTTTTATTCACTGGAGTTGAGTCTGAATTTGATAGAAAAAATCCAGAAATTTCTAGTGCGGATATATCAATTAATCATTGGACAGAATTAAATGAACCATTAAGTTTATAAAAACTTATTTATTACAAAGTTCATTAAATCTCATTAGCTGATCCTTTGTTCCAATAGCTACAAGTTGATCTTTTGATTTTAATTTAAATTCTCCAAAAGGATTTAAGTTGGTATCATTATCTCTGATGATTCCAATTATAGTAACGCCTGATTTTTGACGAATATCCAATTCCTTTAAAGTCTTACCGTGCCAATCATTATTGTCAGATAGTTCAAACTGCTCAATCTTAAGATAATCACCATCTTTTGTACCCAAATTAGAATCTATAAAATCCATAATCTGAGGATCAATTGCAATATTTGCCATTTTTTGTCCACCAGCTGAATATGGGTTAAGGGTTCTATCTGCACCAGCTCTTAATAATTTCTTTTCTAAAAGACTATTGTCAGAGCGTGAAATAATAAAGACTTTATCATTTAATTCTCTAGCACTTAATACAATAAAAAGATTGGTTGACGCATCTGCAGTTGCAACTATTAAAGATTTTGCTTCTTCTATATTAGCTAATGAAAGTACCGAGTCATCAGTTGCATCCCCTTCAATGGATATTACATTTTTTATACTTTTCAACTCATCCGGAATTTCTTTATCAATAATTACAAATTCGATATTTCTATCTACTAATTCTTTGGTTGCTAACTCCCCTACCCTACCATAACCAACAACTATAATATGGTTAGACAATTTATCAAGTCGCTTTTGCACTTTTTTCTTTCCTCTTATATTTAATAATTGATAAGTAAATAGATTCTCCATAAAGATACTAAGTAAGTAGAATAAACTACCTATACCCAATACTCCTATTATCATTGTGAATATTCTACCAGTAGTATCCAAAGGAAATACTTCTGCATATCCAACTGTAGTTATAGTTATAATAGTCATGTATAGTGCATCAATAATATTCGAATCCGTTTCAGTCCAAATAATATCATACCCTATTGTACCACCAACTATAACTATAACAAGTAGTAATAATGGTATATATGGTTTTTTTATTCTATGGTCTTCTTTATTAGCGTTTTTATAAAACATTCAATTATTTATTTATGACATTATTTATTAATATTTTGCACTGTTTACTATTATAATATATCAAATTTACTATTCTATATGAGAATTAGCGTTGTAATATGTACAAAAAATCGTCGAGATGATTTAAGAATAACCTTAAATGGTTTTTTTAGTCAAGACTATGATAATTTTGAAGTTATAGTTATCGATAACGCTTCTAATGATGGTACTAAAGATATGATTATGGAAGAATTTCCAAAAGTAAAATATACATATTTACCTATTAATATTAATATTCTAGCTCAAAATATTGGTATTGGGCTTGCAACAGGTGATATTATTTGGAGAACTGACAGTGACTCACATCCCGAGAGCAATCAAACATTCACAAGAATAGTACAAATTTTTGAATCACAACCTAATTTAGATATCATTTCAACTACTGAGACATTAGTAAAAAAAGATTTCTATGAAGTAGAACTTTCTACTTTAGACAAAAGTAAAGGAAGTATTAGTGAAGGTTATTTAGTAAAGAGCTTTTCTGGTCCAGGTAGTGCTATTAAGAAAACTGTTTTTAACAAAATTGGGTACTATTGGGAATTTGGAATGGAAGAGTTAGACTTTAGTATTAGGGCTTTAAAGAATGGAATGACTATAAAATGCTTTCCAGACCTAAGGACTTTGCATTATTCGAGTGAGAACGACAGAAATCGAAGTGAAAGATGGCTAAAAATATCAACTCAGAATCTAAGACTTATTGTCAAATATTACCCCATTCGAAGACTTTATAATTTAATTATATGCTATTGGGGTCAATTACTTGTAGGTCTTGGTCAGAGAGTAAGAATATCTTTCTTTATAGAGTATTTATTTCAATCCTTAGTCACAATTATAAGTACTTGGAGAGATGAAAGAGAACCAGTTGCTAATAAAGATTTTACAAGAATTATTGGCAAAAATGAGTACTATAAAGGATTTTTCTCCTATTTAAAGAATTTATTTTAATGAAAATTTTACAACTCACCCCCCAATTCCCCTTTCCTGCAGATGATGGAGGTAGAATAGGTATTGCCAATATTTATTATCAGTTTCTTGAACAAGGTAATGAAGTTGAGATGGTTTGTATGTCAAGGTTTCAAATTAAACTAGGCGATATTAATAAATATCAAAAGAAAGGTAAGATTAGTATCATCTTGATGGATACTAGAAATACTAAATTCCGTGTTATCAGATACTTTCTTAAAAATAAATCTTTATATATAGAAAAACAATACTCAAAAAGTTTGATTAATAAAATCGAATCACTAGTAAATGTCAAATCGATAGATGTAATCCACGCAGACCACAGTAATATGGCAAAAATAGCCATTGAACTTTCAGTAAAATACCATAAACCTATTGGATTAAGATTGCATAATATTGAGTATTTAATTTGGAAAAGATTCTATGATGGTTTAGGAAAGTTTAACCCTAAAAGATTGTTCATAGGTCAACAGTACAAATTATTGAAACGTTTAGAATCAGAATTCATTAGCAAGTCAGATGTTTCATTTGCAATAACTAAAGAAGATAAGAAAAGAGCATTGGATATTTCACCCAAATCAAATGTATTAATTGCAAGTGCAGGAGTAGATGTTGAAAGTTGGAAACCTGATTTAAATATTGATAAACTTCCAAATTCATTAGTAGTTGCAACTACCTTTAATTGGTTTCATAATGTTAACGCAGTTCTATGGTTCATTGAAAATGTTCAACCAAAATTATTTTCAAATTTTCCTAATGTAAAATTAAAAATAATAGGTAAAAACCCACCAAATAAATTTGGTGAATATGGAAATATCGGAGTAGATAAGTTAGGATATGTTGATGATGTAAAACCATATCTAAATGAATCTGAGGTTTATATAGCTCCACTTTTTGTAGGTGGAGGAATTAGAATTAAAATACTTGAAGCGATGTCCTTAGGCCTACCTGTAGTTGCGACTGATGTATCTGCAGAAGGTATAGAAGCAACAGAAAAACAAGGATTAATCAGAGCAAATACTATAAATGAATATATTTCACAAATAAGCAATCTATTTAATGATAAGAATCTAAGGTCTGAATTAGGTGAAAATGCGAGGAATTATATAATTGAAAACCATACTTGGAAATCAAATGTAAAAATCATGTTAGACGAATATTCTAAACTCGTTTCTTCCAAGAAAAATAAAGCATAATTAAACCAAATATTAGAATCATTGTACCAATTGTAGCAACTGAAATCGGGATTCCATATTTTTTGTAACTCTCGTATATAACTGCTTCACTTGGGTTTTTAGTATTATACTCAATACTTACTCTATTTTCCTTCGGGTAAGTACCAATTTCTGATTCACTTTTTATTTGAAAAGTATCAAGACCTACATTATATAGTATTAATGGAACATTATTGCCTTTATCATCTTTTATATAATCAACGACCCTACCTTCAATAATTTTAC
>JAUHXN010000059.1 GCA_030426865.1 bacterium
CATTGACTAAAATGATTTACATCTAATGCAGTTATAGTGTTGTTATTCGAATTAAATACTGAAGGATAATGCGGTTTCCATTCATCATTTTCGCCTTCACGCCATATCACACCTCTCTGCTCATCACTATTTTCTGTTGGTAGGTTATGCAAATAATCAACATAGTCGAATTTGATATTAACTTTGAAATCTATGTTTCCTGAATAGTCTAAATAGTAAATTTTAGAAGTCGAATCTTCAGGAGAAACATATAATATTTTATCATTAAGGTTCAATCCATAATTATGATTAGATAGATCCACCTTCAAATCAATCTCCATCTCTGCTTTTATTTCAGTAAATTCTAATTCAACCCCTGCTTCCTCATCTCTCACAACAGGTTCTTCAGGTGTAGCTTTTGGTTTTCTAATTATTGTGTGAGTAGGTCTCATTAATGAATCCAATCTTCTACCTCTAGTATCAGTTGGGTTTACATTCTTAACCCAATTATACGACTCAGTTAATGAGGTTTTGCCATCCTTGTCAGTATCAGCATCTGGGAATCCGAAGCATTTTAGGAAATTCAAAGTGAAGAATCCATACCCAATTTTATCATTTCCTGTATCATGATAATTAGTAAAAGAAACTCTATCTGCTGATGAAGCCGTTATAAGTTCGACTTTTGCGCCATCAGGTATGTTTATAGAATCGAGCAAATCTTTAGCTTTACCTGAGAAGCAACAATCCATTATTATACAGTACTCTTCTGCATTAATTTCCATTAAACTTTCAAGCAGATATTTTTGACTCATCCATGCAGAATCACCTATACCTAACCAACCAGATTCAGTTCCATGTCCACTATAATAAAAGTAAACCTTTTTATAGTTATTCTTCATATCTGTTAGTATTTGGTCAAGCTTTTCGAATCCGGGTTTGTGCTCATTGCGAATAGAACCGGCATCTAATCCAGGGCCTAAGCTTTCATTTTTTAAATTATTTTCAACCATTTCACAATCTAGTTTGAAAGAATTTTCCATTCTTTGGCTTTCATCATCAGAACCAGAAACAATTAGTGCACAAACTGAATCCTTTTTTGTAGGTTCAGCTTCTTCATGGACATTCTCAATAGTTCTTTCTATAGGTTCTTCTATATCGCTTCCAAAAACTATTGCAGTGTTATCAAATGGGTCATAAGTATCATCACCTACAATCTCAGGGTACCAATCATATTCGTACAATTCCCAGCTATTTAATTCCAAATCCATTACTACATAAGCTGTTTTATGTCCATACTTAGCATATTTATTCAGATCTAACCAACCGAAATATTCACCTTCCTCTAATACTACAGGTTCTACATCATCTTCTGGACTTAATTTCTTACTAGGTTTATCAGGTTTTACCTCTTCTGTCTTTTCAGAAGGTTGTTTTCTAATTCTTCCTACAGCATCTTTTGTATCTTTCTCATCATAGGTTTCTTGGATAGCCAAATTGAATAACTCAGCAAGTTTCTCTAGTTCAGAATCGCCTGAGTCAACGTTAATACCACTTTGAGGGTTTTGTGAACTATTCAAAGCTATTGTAACATTATTTTCATTTATGAATTTACCATCTTGAGCTAGTACCCAATCGTGAGCTTCTTTTAGAGTAGTTTTACCATCTTTATTTGCATCTGCTGCTGCATTACCAAATCCTTCGAAGAACAAAGTAGAATATAGACCAATGTATTGGCTATTGACTGCGTCCTGGAATATATTACTCGTTGAAAGTGCATCAGAAGAAGTAAAAACTTGAATATTTCTGTCTTTCCAATCCGGGTTCTTTTGAGCAGCCGTTATAGCTTGACCTGAGTAACAAGCTTCAATAACTACGCATAAATCTTCTGCCTTAGTATCGTATAGTTCTTTCATCAAATCATCATAAGAAATATAGTCAGAAGGAGTATTTCCAGTTTTTAGCTTATTGTTACGAGTTCCATGTCCAGAATAAAAGAAATAGATTTTATCATATTTAAGTCTCATTTTTCTTATATGTTCTATTAATTCAGGGCCTGTTATTTGCTCTTGTAGATCAAAACTAGAAGCGGCTAACCCTGGGCCTAGATCTTCTTTTGACAACTCATCTTTGAATCTATTTGCTATATTTCTAAATCCTGACTCCTCAGCATCAGACTTTTCTTTGAATCCAGTAACCATAAGAACACAAGTTCTGGGATCGACTACAGAACCTTGTCTTTGTTTTGATATATAGTTGCTAACCCAGTCGTATGTAATATTATTGACTTGTGTACCAGCAACTACATTATTTTCACTTAAGATAAGGCTAGAAGGAACAGTAACAGGAGTACTTTCGATTTCTTCTGAAGTTACCTCACCATTTTCTGTATTTACAAATATATAATAGCCTGATTTATCAAACATTTGATATTTATCAGTTTCTATATATCCGCCCCATAATTCTGATTCTGAAGTATATGAAAAATCTCCATCTTCCTCTATAAATTCAGTTCCGATCATATATGGCGTCATAGGTAAATAACACAATCCTACTTTAAAAAGAGGATCACCTGTCATTTCACCACCATAACTAATCATCAAGTCAATAGCATCTGTTCTACCTACTTTAACATTAATAGACGCTGAAGCTTTATTGTTTTCTGGAAGTATTTCGTCTTTGAATTGTGCGTCGAATTCGAGGTTATATGCTCCCCAACCATAGTTCCAATCTAGTTTGAAATCAACTTTATTAGTTTCATCTGGTTCAAGGTCAGTAATCTTTTTTGTTTCCGTATAGACTTCTTCATCATTAATATCTTTGATTGTTAATACTACGTTGACTTCTGGTGCTGTCAGTATATTAATATTTGATATATCTAGTGATGCATTGAATTCTTCGTCAGAATAGAAAGTATCGTCATAAACTTTCAGCTCGAGTTTTACATCAGTCGCAAATAAATTAATTACCCCTAATAATAGGACTAAAGTAGTTAATAAAACTTTTCTCATGTCTAACCTCTTATTTTAAATAATTTAATATCGAGAATCTGAATATAATACTTTTTCTATATTTATACAATTATTTACAAGGTGAGTTATCTTCCAATTTTTCAATTATTTGTAGCAATTTCACTATACTTGTTAGTTGACTAGATATTTAATATTGTCCCAGAGTTTGCTATAGAAAGGGCATAAGCGAATAGAGATTAAGCTCGGGTAAAATATATTTATATTTTAAAAAGGCCTCGGATTTTGTTCGAGTTTTTTTGTGGGGTTTAAAGAAGGTATTTTATTATATTTGAATAATTAGACATAAACATAAAAACAATGAGATTAGTTTTAATAATATTACTTGGAATACACGGAATTATCCATTTATTTGGATTTCTGAAAGCATTTGAAATATTTCAATTTAATGCTATTACTCAACCTATTTCCAGGACTTTCGGATTAGTTTGGTTTATTACATTTATTCTTTTTGTATTTACAATACTTTTATTAATATTTAAATCCGAATATTGGTGGTTAATTGGATTTTCAGCTGTAGTTTTTTCACAGATTTTGATATTCAATTATTGGTCTGATGCAAAATTCGGTACTATAGCAAACCTCATAATACTAGTGTCTGTAATGATAGCTTATTCTAGTTTTAGTTATAAAAATAAGATTTTAAAAGAAAGAATTTTTATGCTTGAAAATTCTAAGAATATAACTGAAGATGTGATAACGGAAGAGACTATTTCGGGATTACCGTATATCGTTCAACAGTGGCTAATGAACAATGGAACAATTGGTAAAAGTCCGATTTCTAACGTGCATTTAGTTCAGGAATTAGAACTTAAATTGAAGCCGGAACAATCAGAATGGAACTATGGTACTGCGGAACAATATATTACTGTTCAACCCCCTTCATTCAATTGGAGTATTTCAACTCAAATGAACTCAATATTTGATGTCATGGGTCGTGATAAATTCCAAAATGGTCAAGGCGAGATGATAATAAAACTATTTTCACTATTCCCTGTTGCTGAAGCTAAAAATCACGAACACATTAACCAAGCAACTTTACAGAGATATTTAGCAGAAATAGTTTGGTACCCTTCGGCAGCATTGAGTTCGTATATAAAGTGGGATTCATTAAGCGAATATTCTGCCAAAGCCACTATGGAATATAACGGAACAAAAGGTTCGGGGGAATTCCACTTTGACGAAAAAGGAGACTTTAAAAAATTTGTAGCTATGCGTTATCAAGACACTAATTCAGTTATGCCTACGGAATGGACTGTCGTAGCTACAAAAACTGAAGAACGTAATGGAATAAAAATTCCCGTCAACTGCGAAGCTAGTTGGAAATTAGAAAGTGGCAATTGGACTTGGTTAAAATTAAAGATCAAGGACATTGAATACAATGTAAAAAAGTTCTAGAATGGCTGAATGCTAAGAATCTATTTTAGAAGGAAATTGTATTTTATTCGAGGTTTTTCGAAGTGTTCAACTAATATTTAGTATATTTGGATACAAAGATGAAAAAATCAATCGACATAAAAGCCCTTTTAATACTAACAACTACATTCGTAATTTTCACTGCTGTTGGAACAGTTAGTCACGAATATGGTCACATATTAGTAGCCGAATATTTAGGTTATGAAACCACTCTTTTCTATGATAGTATGACTTACTATAATGAGGAATTGGTCAAAAAACGAGAAAAAATTTATTCTGAATATAAAAATGAGATAGAAGGTAACACTGATTTCGAAAAGAAGGATGAATATCGAAGATTAACTAAGAAATTAATATCAAATGGATTCTGGATTACCTTAGGTGGTCCAATACAAACTATTTTCACAGGGTTGATAGGTCTGTTTGTATTAATACTAAGGAAAAATCAATATAAAGAATTTGGACTAAAATGGATTGATTGGCTTGCTGTTTTTCTGTCACTATTTTGGCTGAGAGAAGTGTTTAATCTAGCAATATCACTTGTATTTGAGCTCATTTCTCCTGATGGCAGCTTTTTTAGCGGAGATGAAGTCTATATATCTAGGGGATTAGGTCTCTGGGAGGGTACAATTCCATTATTATTAGGTACTTTGGGTATATTAGTTTCTGCTTATGTGATTTTTAGAATAACTCCACCCCAGATTAGATTGACATTCCTTGTTAGTGGATTATTGGGAGGAGGATTAGGTTTCGTTTTATGGATGGATGTCTTAGGCCCTATCTTATTACCATAAGGAACCTATCAAAAAATCTATTTTATGAAGACCTCGAACATTTCACATATAATTTACCACCTCACCAACACAACCTATATTTAAATTTAAACGTATAGTATTTCTGTATTAAAAACATAGGAATTATATATGATGATATTTATTTTACTAATCTTGACTCTAAACTTTTCTTGTAGTGAAAGCAGCACTAAAGAAGAATTATATAAGACCGAGATTGCTGCCAATTCCGAAAGCAATTATTTGAAGTTCACATCGGGAATAAGTGCAATCTTCCAAGACAGTGAGGGCAATCATTGGTTTGGTAGTCTTGAAGAAGGTGTAGCTGTTTATAACGGCAAATCATTCCGTTACTTTACTATTAAGGACGGGCTTACGGATAATCAAATCCGCACGATACAAGAGGACAACAATGGTGTTATTTGGTTTAGTACTCAAAATGGAGTAAGCAGTTACGACGGTAGCATTATAAGAAATCATACGTATTCAGTTAATGGAACTTCAACAGATATTTTCACAATTCAGAATACAAATCCTTTGCAAGGAGAATGGATGAAATCTGACAACGACTTATGGTTCTCAGCTAGTATAAAGGAAGGAGTCTATAGATACGATGGTGAAAAAATAAAGTATTTAGCTTTCCCACCTCAGAAAGTCCTCAACCTTACTGATAATTTGTTCGCTGTTACAGACATTTCGTATGGTAAAGATAATATGGTTTGGATTGCCACTTACGCAGGAGTTTTTGGCTATAATGGAAGCGACTTCACTATAATCAATGATGAGACTTTGGGATTTGACAGAAAAGTAGCACCATTGCATATACGTAGTATTTTGGAAGATTCGAAAGGCAGGCTTTGGATTGGTAATAATGGTATCGGGGTGCTGTTAAAACAAGAAGGTTTGACAATTAACTTCTCTGAAGAAAAAAATTTGATACACCCCACAAGCGGAATGAAAGGTGACAAGTCCCCTGCTGGCACACTTGAGCATGTATTCACGATTGCGGAAGACAGTCAA
The DNA here is from genome assembly GCA_030426865.1 of bacterium. GTDB lineage: Bacteria > Bacteroidota > Ignavibacteria > Kapaibacteriales > UBA2268 > PGYR01. The sequence continues at coordinate 6,233 of JAUHXN010000059.1, forward strand.
GGAAACATTTGGTTCGGAGATAGAGATGCAGGGATTTGGAGATATGATGGAAGAACTATGAAGAACTACACAAAGGCAGATGGTCTTTCCGATTATTTTGCCCTCTCTATATATGAAGATAATAATGGGAAATTGTGGTTCGGGATGGCAGATGGCACCGTTAATACATTCGATGGTAAGTCGTTTTTCAAACAATTTTGAGAGAGATTTTCTTCATATAACTTAATCAAAAGTTTACTAAATTGTGTTAATTGAGAATATGTGTTTCAGTATTTTTTAAATTATTTAGGTGGATCTAATATGAATAAAAGCATGTCGAAATCAACATTTGTGATTTGCACAGTTACCTTATTTCTTGTTTTAGTTAACTTAGCGACAAGCAAATCTACTGATGCGGATACGAAAGTATTAGTTAAAGCTGATGGGGTTGATTATTCAATTGATAATATAAATGAGAAGTCGAGTTATCTCAAATTTTATAGTTCCAACAGTGATATGAATCACGATGCTGATTTTGAATTGGTATCTGATGATAAAAATGAAAGATTGACTGTAATTATAGATGGTCTTGATGGAAAGGGTAAAGATATTTTGAAAGGTAATGTTCAACTTGGAAGTAACTCTACGCTGATTACATATAAGAAAGGCGATCTTTCAATAAGTTTTTCAGAAGGTGAATTGAATATAGAAGAAATCTCTAAAACATCTGGGGTAGTTAGGCTCAAAGCAAAGGGACTATGCACAATCAAAAAAGGAAAGTCCTATGCTAATATGAAGTTGGACATACCTGTAGAGTTGGAAGTGAATGCCATAATTATGGACGTAAAAACGTTGGACTACAAAAAAAATTAGCCACGTAGTGGCTTAAAATCTGTAGCCTTAGTAACCGAACTAATACAATCACTGGCAAATTTATAAGAGAGTAATCCACCCTTACAAACTCACTCTAGGTAGCGACAGCTTATACTTGATAGAGATTATTCGGATTGCAAATATGAAGACAGTCGGTACCCCATAAAGCAACCAGAGTGGTGCACCTATATATTGCAGAGAAATATAGATGAACGCTCCAGCCAAACAAGCAGATGCATAGATCTCTTTTCTGAATACAAGGGGTATCTGGTTTGTCATCATATCTCTAATTATACCGCCAAATACTGCCGTTACTAATCCGAAGAAAATAGCTATAAATGGGCTCACCCCAAAGTCAATCGCTTTCTGAGTACCTAATATAGCAGACAAACTAATACCCAAAGTATCAAAAAGAAAGAAAGTTTGCTTCAGGAATAATATTCTTTTCTTGAATACAAATGTAACACCTATCCCAGCCATTATAGAAACCACAAACCATACATTTTCCATCCAGAATAAAGGGTGACAACCAAGAAGCAAATCGCGAACAGTACCACCACCAACGGCAGTAACGAAAGTAACGAATGATATACCAAACATATCGTACTTCTTTTGGATAGACGATAGGGCAGCACTAATAGAGAAAACAAAAACGCTTATCAAAGCGAGAATAGATAATAATTCCATTTCAACAAAAACAATTTAGATTTTTCAGATAAACAAATATTGACGACTACGGGAGAAATAGGATATGCGGTACTAGCGCATAGAAATATGGCGATGCATAATACTCTGCTTGAGCATAGGCATATACCACATCTTAGGCATTCGGTTTGCCCTTATGTTATTATTGGTCAATATGTTAGTTGAAATAGTTTTCATATTTTTTGAAACGAGGTTCAAAAGTGAATTCAAAACTATTCTGATAATATTTAATTTCCAAGTATTATTTTCAAAAAAAGTACATTTGATTAATTATATTGATTTTTTCAATTTTGTTAGACTACAATAATGTTTGAAAGTTTACACAGTTTAGATGCCGCAATCGAATTTCTTTCTCATTTGGAGTGGTATTGGGTACTAGGTTTCGCTTTTTTTATTACTATGCTTGAGAATATATTTCCTCCCTCCCCTAGCGATTCCGTTTTAGTTTTTATGGGTTCACTAATAGCTTTGGGTACCATTGGCTTTATTCCTTTACTTCTTTTGGCTACAGCAGGTTCATTAGTAGGGTTTATGATTATGTTCTATTTAGGTAATAATTTTGGCAATCGGTTAGTTGCATCGAGTAAGATGCCTTTTCTAAATGAAAAAGACCTGGAAAAGCCCGAAGAGTGGTTCAGAAAATGGGGATATTACTTGATAATAGCTAATAGGTTTTTATCAGGTACTAGGGCTGTCATTTCTTTCTTTGCGGGTTTATCTGATTTAGATTTTAAAAAAACAGTTGTCCTATCTGCAATTAGTGCACTGATATGGAATAGTATATTGATATATTTGGGAGTAGTATTCGGTAATAACTTTGAAGCAATTCTTGAGTATCTATCGCTATACGGTAAAATAATATTCCCATTAATTGGACTAGCCATAGTAGTATTTCTAGTTAAAAAATATTGGTGGGATAAGCGGAGTAAGTAGATGATGAATAATGTATCGTCCCCTGCCCTACTTCTAATTGACCTACAAAAGGGATTCGATGATGAGGCGTACTGGGGTGGGAATAGAAATAACAGGAATGCTGAAGCAAATTGCAAGCTATTGTTAGACAAATGGCGTGCGCTAGGTTTGCCTATATACCACATAAGACATAGTTCGACTAAACTTGACTCTCACCTACATATTTCAAAATCTGGTTTCGGCTACATAGAAGGTTTGGAACCAACGAATAAAGAAATAGAAATCATAAAGTCTGTCAATAGCGCTTTCATTGGGACAGATTTGGATGAACGGTTGACAAATAATGGAATAAACTCACTCGTAATAGTTGGGCTGACGACTAATCATTGTGTATCAACTACTGTGCGTATGGCTGGGAATCTTGGGTATGATACTATAGTTGTCTCTGATGCTACTGCCACTTTTGATAGAGTCGGTGTTAATGGCGAGAAATTCGATTCGGAATTAATTCATCAGACTACTTTGGCTAATCTGAATGGCGAGTTTGCTGAGGTCTTGACAACTAGTGAATTGATGAAGAGAATAGAGATTGAGTAATGTGTCTTGTTTTATAGATATAAAAAATTTAAAATACTGATTTATTATTTTTGTAACACTTATCAAAAGGTAACGTTTAAACATTAGTCTAAATCTAACTAACCAAGACTTATACCTCATGAAAGTAAAAATGATTTTACCTGCATTAACTGAAGCAGAAAGTCCATTTTGGAGACCAATAAAATACTCATTGTTCCCACCTTTGGGACTCGCTACCTTGGCATCTTATTTATCAGATGAGGATGAAATTGAGCTAATAGATCAACATGTAGAAATTCTAAATATTGATGACTTCCCGGATTTAGTGGTAATCCAAGTCTATATAACGAATGCATACAGGTCTTATAAGATTGCAGATAGTTATAGGAAAAAAGGAGTGTATGTAATTCTTGGTGGACTACACGTTACCTCACTTCCTGATGAAGCCGCCGCACATGCTGACTCTATTTTCCTTGGACCTGGTGAAGAAACATTTCCTTCTTTTCTCAAAGACTTTAAAAACCGAGAACCCAAAAAAGTATATAATTCAAGTATCAGAACTTTAAAATATATTCCTCCAATTAGAAGAGATTTGATAAAAAGAGATAGATACTTAGTTCCTAACTCTATAGTCGTTACCAGAGGATGCCCACATCATTGCGATTTTTGTTATAAAGATGCGTTTTACGAAGGAGGAAAATCTTTTTATACTCAAGTTGTCGATGATGCTCTTGCCGAAATTGAAAGATTACCTGGTAGGCATTTATACTTTTTAGATGACCATATTTTAGGAAATAGTAAGTTCGTATCAGAATTATTTGAAGGTATGAAAGGCATGAATAGAGTGTTTCAAGGTGCAGCCACTGTTGATTCTGTTTTAAGGGGTAATTTGATTGAAAAGGCGGCAGCAGCTGGTTTGAGAAGTTTATTTGTTGGCTTTGAGACTTTCTCAGATGCAAATTTAAAACAAAGTAATAAAAGCCAAAACTTGAAAAGAGACTATTCACAGGCCGTTAAGAGATTGCATTCATTGGGGATTATGATTAATGGAAGTTTTGTATTTGGTTTAGATGATGATGATAAAGATGTATTTAAGAGGACAGTCGATTGGGGAATAGAAAATTCGATAACTACATCAACATATCATGTACTAACACCATATCCTGGGACAAGGTTATATAAAGATATGGAAAAGCAAGATAGAATCTTAACTAGAGATTGGGATTTATATGACACAAGAAATGTTGTCTACGAAACAACTAATCTATCAGCTAAAGAATTAGAAGAAGGTTATCATTGGTCTTATAAGGAGTTTTACAAATGGAGTAATATTTTCGAATCAAGTATAAAACACGATTCAAATAAACATAAACTTAAACATTTCTTTTATTCAGGTGGCTGGAAAAAATTCGAACCTTTATGGAACTTTCTGATTAAAACAAAAAATCTAAATAATACTTTACCTTTTTTGGAATCTGTTTTATCTAAGGTTGAAAATAAAAAAACTAAAACTAAACAGTTAGATTTGAATAAACATATTCTGTAATGCAATCTAAATAATTTATAAAGCTGGAAAATATATTTATTATCAAAAATTGCTAAAAAGACTAAACCCTATGTGGCTTAAGTCTTTTGATTTACAATTTCCTTACAGATATACCCAACTACATATTCCTTTTTAGTTTTAACTTCTAAATCTTGATTCTCAATCAAATCATTAATTGCATTGACTACAGATTCCCATAATACTGTATCTTCATATTCTTCATAAGGATGATTCATTTACACCCCTCAATACGCTATATTCAACATCTTATATATAAGTGAAGCAGTAAGTATATCGGGATGTGAAAGTCCTTCCATAGGTGCTAGCTCAACAACGTCGAAACCGATTACTCGTTTACCTGATGCCTTAATCTTGCGGAGTAAATCCAAAGTCTCGTGATATAGAAAGCCGTCCGGTTCAGGAGTGCCAGTAGCTGGCATTATAGATGGATCGAAATAGAATGTAATATAAACTTCATCTGCTAAAGTATCAACCACAGATTGTTGCCAATCTTGACCGTGTACTCCCCTTCTGATAGCATTTGCGTAAAAAGTATTGACCTTATTCTCCTTAATGAAGTTGGCTTCTTCTATGCACTGTGCTCTTATCCCTACTTGAGTTATTTTATCATTCGGGAAGAACTCGGCTACTCTAGCCATTATACTAGCGTGAGAGTACTTAGAGCCTTCGTAAGTGTCTCTGAAATCAGAATGTGCATCGAATTGCAAGACGCTCATATTCGGATATTTCTCGTGATGCGCTTTGATCGGAGCAGATGAAATAGTATGTTCACCACCTAATGTAATCACGAATTTATCTTTGGCTAAAAGTTCTTTCACTTGGTCATATATCATATCCAGTGCTTCTTTATTTGCTTTCCCACCGAAATCTATTGGCTCTATTGTGCAAATTCCTTGCTCAAAGCAAAGTTCTCGGTCAAATTCTTCGTCATAAAATTCCACAAATTGACTTGCTTTTATTATAGCTTCTGGACCGTATTTAGTACCTCCTCCATAACTAACAGTATGCTCATAAGGAGCAGATACTATAACTACTTTACTATCATCTATATTAGAATTCTCATCTTCTAATGCAAGGAAGTTGTTTTCTATATCCATTATTTTCATTATCATTTACCTCTTTATAAGTTAAATTATTAACTTTGTAGTCTATACAATTGTTATTAGTTGTAAAACTAAAAAAAGTTATCAAATAAAATTGAATTTAAAATTATGTTAAATCTTATAGCTAAAGCTTTCGGT
>JAUHXN010000060.1 GCA_030426865.1 bacterium
AGTCGGTCAAAGCAAAACCACCCACTACTCCGTTGGGCCATTTTTCTAAATCAGAATTGTCACCGAAAACTCCTTTTCTTAAATCAGAAATTGGTGGGCCTCCCGTTAGAATAACCATATCAAAAATAGATTCCATTCCGAATTTGGCAAGACCAAACGCTATCTGGAATGAACCTCCACTATTACCAGTTGCAAAGACCAAATCTTTGTTTTCAAAATAATTGTCATACAGAAACCTTACTAATTCTGAATAAATCTGAACTGCTTTGTGATAGCTACCAATTCCCTCACAATGTTCCGACCAACCATTTTCATCTTCGTACATAATATCCCATATTGCAAATTTTTGCTTATATAGTGAGTCTATCATAATCTGAGATTCAATACCGTAAGTAGCTAAATACGAACTTTTACCTGTCCCCCCAGCTGTTAAAACCAATGTACCTTTGGAGTTGGATGGTAAAAACCTTCTAACCTTTACTTTTCTAATAGGAATATTATTAACTGCCACATCAAAATAAAAATCTGTACAAGGTAGTCCGTATGCAGACTTCTCTCTTGATGATGTAAGTGTAAATTCTTGAGCATAGTTTATTTCACTACACAAAAGTATTAGGATAATAAGTTGTAAAGTATATTTCATAAGCTTTAATTAATATAAATTCTTTATGTATTTTTCATTGTTCTTGAATTTCTTAGAAGGAAATAATTGATTTAATTCTTCTACTTCCTCTTGACTCAAATCAATAAACTTGTAATTATCTGGAAAATCATCAACATAGTCTGCTAAAGCAGTATTATCATCTAAAGCAAGATAATTTCTTATTATTAATTCTTTAATATAAAGATTCTCGCCATTAATTTGTTCTGCATCAAATAAGTAGTCTAGAGAAAGATTGTAATATTGATGTAACATAAGGTATTTGCTTAAACAAATTCTAATCCAAATATTAATTGAAAATGTATCCAATTTTATTGCATTTTTAATAAAATGATCAATAGTATAAAAAGATATTCTGTCAATATCAACTTTCAAAAAAGTACTGTATGTTCCGATAAACCAAAAATCTTGACCCTTCTTTTTATATATTTCTAAACTAGATGATAATCTTGTATAATCAATGAAATAACGAGCAAAACATACAGAAGTCAACATAAATGTCTTATCGTTTTCATTAGGTGTAGGATATATAATCACATTATTATTAGTATCAAACTCTGAATTATACAGATAAACAATTTCTTTCAAGCCGTTTAAATAGTCATTTTCTTCATAGATATTATAAATTGAATCTATTAGTTTGATATCGAATTTACTATTTACAATCAGATTATCGATTTCGTTAATTTCAGAAGAGTCGAATTGTTTTTTGCTACAGCCCGTTAGTCCTAGTAGTAAGACCAAAATAATTATGCTTTTCATACTCCTTCCTACTTTGATAATTGTTTATACAAAAAAAATACCTTGTAAATGTTGAGTCAGAATATATTCACTTTCTCAAATTAGTTCTGAATATAAATTTTTCTAATCATCCCATTCCAATGACAAAGGTATAAAAACATTGACCAATCTACTTGAGATAGAATCAAAAGGGTTTATTTCATGCCTAGAAGTACATGAGTAAAGAATATCTTTTTTTATTAAAAATGTAAGAATCTAGCCATGTATACTTTTTCATAACTCCAAGAACCATTTGTTTTCCCATTTGGCATCTGAAGTGGTTTGGATTTACGTAATCTATCTTCCTTAAAAGCCTCAATTTTTTCTGTAAAGCCATAACAAATAGAGTCTATATTCAAATTATATCTTGATTTATAATTATCGACAATACAATCAAATCTATAGGGATAAAATAATAGAGCTCCATAATTCTCTAAAATAATTTTAAAAGTATTCACCTGGGAATTATTTATTATTTCTAATGCGTCATAACTAATTATCACGCTATTATATTGATCATAATTCTCAATAAAGTTCAATACAATTAGATTCTTAATTTCTACTTCACCTAAATATTTTATTTCCAAGCTATCATATTGTGAATATATTTGATTAGAAGTATCGTTATAATTATTCTCATCACAGCTAATTAATAATAGTAAGACTATAATAATTATGTTTTTCATACTCCTTCCAACTTTGATAATTGTTTATACAAAAAAGAATGCCTTGCCAACGGGGGGAAGTGTCGGCAAGGCATGCAGCATAAAAGGAAATTACGACAGATGTCGTAGAGCAAGAGACGAGATTCGAACTCGCGACCCCAACCTTGGCAAGGTTGTGCTCTACCAGCTGAGCTACTCCTGCTTTTTGATATAATCTAGAATAGTTCTGAGAACTTTTCGACAACTATATTCTTGACATTACTCATATCAACATCTGTGCCAATTTCGTCCCTTATGGAAGTTACTTCTTTATCGTCAATCCCACAAGGAACAATATAGTCAAAATCTTTTACATTGTTGCAAACATTGAGTGCAAATCCGTGTGAAGTAACCCACCGAGAGCAATGCAGACCGATAGCGCAGATTTTACGCTGATTTTCAATCCATACTCCAGTTAGATCATTTACTCGGCTCGAGGCAATGCCTAGCTCGCCCACTGTATTGATGATTGCTTCTTCTATTTCACGTAAGAACCAATGCAAATCGGGTTTGAAATCATTGAGATTAAAAATTGGATAACCAACAAGTTGGTTTTCATTATGGAGGGTTACGTCTCCCCCACGGTTTATGTCTATTACATTTATATTGCGGTTTTCATATTCTTCTCTAGGTAATACCAGATTATCGTAGCTCGAGTTTCTACCCATGGTGATTACTAGTGGGTGACTACAAAGGACTAAAGTTGACTTCTTTTCTCCTTGTTGGATAGCAGTTACTAGCTCTTTTTGTTTATCCCAAGCTTCTTGGAAATCAATCAATCCCCAATCTTGTATTTCAAAGTTCATCTATGGTAATTTCCTGAATATCGTAAATCTTAGTAACATCTCGATGAAAAGAAGTGCTATTGCCGCAATAGCATAAGGATAGTATAACTCGGTATGATTGCTAAAGTAAGCAACATCCACTTTAGTTTTTTCTAGCTCATCTATTTGTTCGTATATATCAGCTAGAGATTTGTTATTTGTTGCTCTAAAGTATTTACCATCGGTTATATCGGCGATTTTGGTTAAAATAGCTTCATCTAATTTTACGTCTATATATTGAGTTCGAGTACCAAAAGGAGTTTGAACAGGATATTTAGCTTTCCCCTTAGTACCTACACCTATAGTATAAACTCTAATACCAAAAGTTTTGGCAATTTCTGCTGCTGTTTCTGGAGAAACTGAGCCAGAGTTATTATCACCATCAGTTAACAATATCACTACTCTACTCTTTGCTTCACTTTCTTTAAGTCTAGAAACAGAAGTGGCTAATCCCATACCGATTGCAGTTCCATCTTGCACCATACCCGTTTCTAACTTGTCTAGTAATTCTTTTAGTATTGTGTGATCAACAGTTATAGGACTTTGAGTAAAACTCTGTCCAGCGAATACAACTAGACCGATTCTATCATTTGGTCGGTTATCAATGAATTCTTCTGCTGTCTTTTTAGCTGCTTTTATCCTATTAGGTTGCAAATCTTGAGCTAACATAGATGTAGAGACATCAAGTGCTAAGACTATATCAATACCTTCGGAAGTTACTTTCTCCTCACCCGAAGTAGTTTGTGGTCTAGCTAGTATTATAGCGATAAGACCAATAATTATTAATCGAATGAAAAAAGGTAATTCTCTTAATCTGACTTTCCAATTCTTTGTACCCTCAAAGGGCTTGGTATCCGAATAATTAAGAGTTGTTTTTCTATTATTGGATACGAAAATCTTATATAGCACAAGGATTGGTATAAGAGCCAATACCCAGAAGTATTCAGGATTTGCGAATTCAACATTATTGAACATTTTCGCCTCCCTCTACTTTATCACTCAATTGCTTTCCTTTCTCTACTAACTCAAAAGCATATTTCAAAGATTGAGTATTATTCTCAGGTAATGGATTTGCTTTAGCAAATTTTGATAGGTCTGAATACCTTGATATATATTCTAACATTGTTACACTTTCATTATCGAAAAGGGTTTTGCCGTGCAATGCTTCTATTAGTTCACGACTTGTTAGCTCTTTTGTTTTTATTGAGTAGATTCTATGGTAATATATTCTAAGTACATCAGTTATTTCTGTGTAGTATTTTTTGAAATATCCATTTTGCCACAATCGCTCTTGTTCTATTCTTCTAAGAGATTCCATAGCTAATATATAAGGTGGAATACTCGGATCATATTCTATTTCTTCTTTCTCTTCTTTATTTTTTCTATTTTTAAAGTAGTATATAAGAGCTGCAACTATAAGTAATAGTATTACAACCCCACCAATCCAATAAAGTAACGAATTGTCGGAATAATTAATATTGAATATACCTTTTATATCTTTGATGGCTTGAGTAGTATCTACTGCTGGTGAATTGAATTTCAAAACGAGCGAATCTGAATAAAGAGTATCTATTGTTCCATTTTTTTCGAAGAGCATAGCCATACGAGGAATAACGAAACTACCAGAATCATAGGCAGACACTGTAAATCTTTTAGATAGACCAAACGATTTTCCGTTCTTGACAGTATCTACTCTAGTCTCATCTATTAGTTCTAGACCTTCTATCTGAGTTGCATCAAATATTGGGAATACAACTTCCTTTTTTTCACCAGATAAGTACTGCAAATTCAAAGTAACCCAATCACCAATCATTACATTGTTAGTATCCGAAGATAAAACCAATGATTGCGAACTTGAAATTGAAATAAAACTAAAAAATAAAAAAACTGTAATTAATATCTTAATCTTCATAGCTTGACAAAACGTTTGCTTATTGTAAATTTCTCGAATTGTAATCTAATAATGTATTGTCCCGAAGGCAATCCGTTGATTTCGAAATCATAATTAAGTTGTGAACTTTTGATTTTATAATCATAAGATTTTAGGACTTTTCCCTTGCTATCAATTAATTTTATACTCTTTGGAATGTTCCCTAGCTTGCTCAGATCAATTTTAACATAATTAGAAGCAGGGTTAGGATAAAGAGCTATATTTTTTTCTAACTGACTTATATTAATACTAGATTTTGGCTCCGTAGTAAAATTGAATTTTTCATCATAGCCACTTGAATCAAAATCATTGAAAGCCATAACTCTCCAGAAATACTTTTTATTTCCCTCTAGGTCAAAGCTTATATTATCTTCTGTAGTTATATCTTCAAATAATATATTATTGAAAAACCCATTGTTAGATAATTGTACTTTATATTTGATACCATCAACAGAGAATTTCTCCCAGTTTAAACTCGCATTAGTTGGGATGTCCTTGGCGCTTTGCTCAGGGTAAATTAGTTTAGGTACAGACATACCTGTTTGGAATTTCCAAATTTCAGAATATTCACCCATACCACCAGAACTTATAGGTGCTACACGCCAATAATAAGTTTTGAATCCTCTTTCTAAGCCTTCAACTTTGGTAATATTCGAATCTACATTATTCTTTTGGTAAATAATATTTTTGAATTCAGAATCAGTTGCTATTTCTATATTATAATAATAGGCATCATTTACTTTGTTCCATTTGAATTCTGCTTGATCTGAAATATATTCAGAATTATTAGCTGGAAAACTCAAAGCAACTTTACCTGGTGCACTTGGGAAGTTTCTGAAAAAAGCACCATAAGTACCAGTGGCATAAGTACCAGCAACTGTATATCCATCCAATGACCTTGTATCGATAGTAAATACATTATTATAGCCAATAGTATTCTCAGCTTCTTGTTGCCAAACAGTACCCATACCATTAAGTTCAGTAGTCATATAAAGGCCAATAGTAGTACCTGCTAGATAAGCTTTCTTCCCGTTATAATTTATAATCTTAACATCGTTAACTGCAGGACTAGAACCAGTTCCAAACTCATTAACTTCTAAGTTACCACCAACTTGAATCCATGTCTCGCCACTATTAGTAGTGTGGAATATACTTCTTACATTATAATTGGAGAAGCACATAATTACATTTGATGCATCATCAGGGTCAATTGAAATAGATGAAACATAGCTACCATCTGAAAATTCTTTACTCCTAATTAGTACAGGCTCATTATCACCCGTATTCGAGTTATCAATCCTGTATAAATTACCAAGATTAGTGCCGTAATAAAGTACATTAGCAGGATTTTTTGAAACTTGAATAGCTGTTATTCTTTCATCAGTTGTATCACCTAGATCAACTTTAGTTTTGATTAATTCATCCCACTCAGTAGAAATGCTATCTAAAGTTTGAAATCCAGACCAACCATTTGCTGGGAATTGGGTCATTTCTACTTTCGATAAATCATTGTTCCTCCATACTGACCGACCACCAGCCACATACATAATATTGTTATTATTTGGGTCCAATACGAAAGGTGTATTCCAAATAAAATCTTCTCCACCAATTGGATCTATTCTAGCATATTTCTGAATCTTACCATTCTCATCTAATTCCGATTTGTAATATTTTATACCTGGTGGATAAGAAGAGTTCTGAGAAGTAATTATAAACTTACTACTATCAGCAATCCCACAACTGAAACCATCGGCTCTTAGTACTTCACTCCATTGGGATTTGGTGTCATAAGAAATAGAATAGTTCGTCCCATTGTCTTGAAAACCACCAATTAAATCTGCGTTCTCAGTTGCGTGGTCGATTCCAACACTATATAATTGAGTAGTAATATAGCCTTCATTCAGCGAAATCCATTCAGTATTTGGGCCTCTATTATCCAATGTTTTATGAATACCACCATCAGTAGCAGTGTACATTATGTCAGGGTTAGAAGGTAAAAATACCAGATTATGTTGGTCCGCGTGATGATTAGGATATCTATAGAAATATTCACAATCTTCTGTCGGACAAGTACCGCCAATTACTTCGAAATCATTTTCTTGCCATGCTGATTTGGATCTATACAAATTCACAGCACCTATATACACGATATTTGAATCTTTCGGATGAACTTTGATATGCAAGTCATATCCTCTCTGCGAATTCATCTGATGTCTAACTAGCTCTGGGTTTGGTATATTATGTGATAAATCTGTCCAAACACCGTTCTCAGCTTTTCCATTACCTGCCTTATATTCGTATCTATATAAGCTATGCCACATGGAGTCTTGCTGTGAGTTAGTAGTCATAGTACCATAGCCCGGCGTTTCACCTACAAAATATACTTTATTTTCATTTTGTGGATCAATACCAATAGCAATTCTGTTATATCTTTCTGGGAAATTATCCGGAGTGATATTAGTCCAAGTTCTGCCATCTATAGATCTATATATTCCTTTTACAGTAGAGGGGAAATTGTTACCTCCGTTAGAAGATAGAGCAGCATAGAAAATACCAGTGGAAGTCACTTCTATATCAGAGTAAAAACTAGAATTATTAGATATTCCATTTCCAATAACAGGACTCCAAGTAGTACCACCATCAATAGATCGATAAATTCCACCCAAAGCAAGCGCGGCATATACCTCATCTCTATTTTCAGGAGCGTTGGGATTAGTTCTAATTCGATAAACGAAATCAAATGCATTATCCCAAGTGCCTGAAGAACGTTCTGTTGTAGAAGGCAATTGGAACCAAGACTCACCATTGTCAGTTGATTTATAAACACCGTTACCTAATGAGCGTGAGCCAAGACGCTCTCCAGTACCGTGGTACCATATATGTTGTTTACCCGGTCTTTTATCTTGATCTATAGTAGTTATAGAGGGCAGTTGATTATTCTTTGTTTTCTTACTCCAAGTTTTACCACCATCAGTTGATAGTATAACACCTGCATCAACTCCACCGGCTAAGATTCTATTCTCATCATTTATGTCAAATGCTAATGCGCGAGTTCTACCACCTATAAAGTATGGACCACGACTTGTCCACTCATTAAGACTTTGTACACTTCCGTACTTTTTGAATCGGGGATCATTTTTCTTCATTTCTTGAGCAAATTGCAACTCTAAATGCCTGATATTATCAGGTATTTTACCAGTAACTGGGTCTTTATATCTATCGAGTAACCATTGTTCGTACTTTTTAGTGAACTCTGTTTGCTCATCATTTTTATTATCTGGAGTCAAATCCATAAAATAATAAGCAACAGCGATAGTAGTAACAGCAAGCAATACAGTAGCAATTTTTCTCATAATCTATCTCCGACTTTCACGTTTTTTGAAAAATTGGCGTAGTGGTATTATATATGAATCATCTGTCTTCAGATTTATAATATCTACTTTATTTTTCATAAGTAAACTTTCCAAATTAGAATTATACTCACTTCGCTCTTTTTCAAATTTAGCGATTGTTTTCTTATCTGAAGTATCTACCCACATAGTTTTTCCAGTTTCTGAGTCTTCTATATTGATTAGACCAATATTTGGTAAGTGATATTCTTTGTCATCGAACAATTTTACAGCTATTAGATCATGTCTCTTAGCAACTATTCTTAGAGGATTGTCGAATTCAGGGCTAATAAAATCAGACATTAGAAATACTATTGCTCTTTTCTTTACTACACTAGTAAAGAATTCTAATGCTGCGCCAATATTAGTCTTTTTCGATTCAGGTTCAAATTCGATCAATTCTCTTATAATACGTAGAATATGAGATTTGCCTTTCTTAGGAGGGATATATTTCTCTACTTTATCAGAGAAAAATATAACCCCAACTTTATCATTATTCTGAATAGCTGAAAAAGATAAAACGGCAGAAAGCTCAGTAATTAAGTCTTTCTTAGATTGGTCACCTGTCCCAAATATTTTAGACCCTGAGACATCTACCAATAGCATAGTCGTTAGTTCTCTTTCCTCTTCGAATATCTTGATATAGGCATCTCCGGAACGAGCCGTTACGTTCCAATCTATAAGACGAACATCATCTCCTGATTGGTACTCACGAACTTCGCTGAAAGCCATACCCCGACCTTTGAAAGCTGTATGATACTCACCAGAGAATAATTGATTAGAAAGACCTCGAGTTTTTATCTCTATCTTTCTTACTTTTTTTATTAGCTCTTGAGTTTCCACGATCTATGGTACTTCTATGTTATCAATAATCTTGTTTACTATATCTTCAGATGTTAAATTTTCTGCTTCAGCTTCATAAGTTATACCTACTCTATGACGAAGAACATCTAGAGCAACTGCTCTTATATCTTCTGGTAACACATAACCACGTCTCTTGATAAAGGCATAAGCTTTAGCCGCTTTTGCTAGTGAAATTGTAGCACGCGGTGAACCACCGAATGAGATAAGGTCTTTCAATTCGCCAAGTTTATATTCCTCTGGATATCGAGTAGCAAATACAATATCCATTATGTATTTCTCGATTTTCTCATCCATATAAACTTCTTTTACTACATCACGAGCTTTGATAATATCTTCAGGGCTCAATATCTTAGAAACTCTTGGGAAAGATTTCTCAAGGTTCATTCTAAGGATTTGTCTTTCTTCTTCTTTCGTAGGGTAACCTACTACTAGTTTCAACATAAAACGATCAACTTGAGCTTCTGGTAGCGGGTATGTACCTTCTTGCTCCAGTGGGTTTTGTGTAGCTAATACTAAGAATGGTTCTTTTAGAAGAAAAGTATTATCGCCAATTGTAACTTGTCTCTCTTGCATCGCCTCTAGCAAAGCACTTTGCACTTTAGCAGGAGCACGGTTTATCTCATCAGCAAGAACAAAATTAGCAAATACTGGTCCTTTACGTACGTGGAATTTTTGTTCTCCTTGATTATATATCATAGTACCAACTACGTCAGCAGGTAACAAATCAGGGGTAAATTGGATACGTGAGAACTCCCCATCAATCGCATTAGAAAGAGTATTGATAGCAAGTGTCTTGGCCAATCCTGGCACACCCTCTAGCAATACGTGCCCATTAGAAAGTAATCCTATAAGGAGTCTTTCTACCATATATTTTTGTCCGACTATCACTTTACTCATTTCCATCATGAGCAAGTCAATAAATCCACTTTCTTGCTGGATTCGGTCGTTTAATTCTTGTATATCAGTCATTTTTCATCAATTTTATAATTGAACATATTTATTATCTATTTTTACTGAACATATTACGAAAAGAATGCGGAATTGTTTGGTTGTTTATGAAGAAAATTTCGAATTTTAAATGTTGTTGTTGTACTTCTGATTTATTAACTTAGTGAATAACAATCCATCTATTTTTATTATGTATAATTTAAGAATATTTTCAATCATTTTTAGCTTACTTGCAATTATTTCTACAACAACTATTATATCAGCGGTTGAATTAGAAACTGATTCCGAAGATCTAAAAATAATCAAACTTTCAGAACACACTTATCAGCATATATCATATCTGCAAACAGAAAGTTGGGGCAAAGTTGCTTGTAACGGAATGATAATAATAGAAAACAGCGAAGCTCTAATTTTCGACACGCCTGCAGACAATGAAAGCGCTAAACTTTTAATCGAGCATCTAATTAGCAACGGGGTAAAAATAATAGGAATAGTACCAACACACTTCCACGAAGATTGTGTTGGTGGACTCAGTGAGTTCAAAAAAGAAGAAATTCCAATATATATTTCGAATAGAACATTAGCTATATTAGAAAAAGATGACCAATATATCGGATATGAGTTCTTGACTTTTGATAATGAATTGACACTTAATATTGCAGACAATGTTGTAAATATAGAGTATAGCGGAGCTGGCCACACAGTAGATAATGTGACTGCATATTTCCAAAAAGATGAATCAATCTTCGGTGGTTGCCTCGTGAAAGAAGTAGGTGCTACGAAAGGAAATCTAGCCGATGCTGATGTCAAGGAGTGGTCTAATACTGTCTCTAAAATAAAACATAAATATCCGAATGCTAAAGTAGTTATACCAGGCCATGGCAATGCAGGTAGTATTGAATTACTGGATTATACGATTGAGTTGTTTGAAGAGCAAACAAAGAAATAGGAACTAAGCATTAATCAAATGAAATTATTATACTTTATAAACTTATTACTTCTATTAATTGCTTCTTTATTTTTTGCTGACATTTACACTGCTTTTGAAATAAGAAATGCAGTTTTAAGATATTTCGTTTACTCTAACTTTATATTATCTCCAATTCTAATAATTTTCAATTTATTACTATTATCAAATATTAGAATAAAACTTATTAGTTTGATAATACCTATTCTATCTCTAGTAGTGTGTTTGAATTTGGGATATATGAGAATTATTTTTAATTCGACTAATTGGAAAACCCAGACTATAATTTATCAGAATATCGAAGCTGATAATTTAACAATCGAGTATCAAATGCAGGATATAGGTGCTTTTGGTTATAACAAAAGAACTGTAAGTGTTAATAATATAATAGGTCTTTTCGCAGTAATTAAACCAATAGATATTGATACTATTTCAAAAACAAATTGGAAATTATTGAACAAACATATAAATGAGATAGAACTTAAAGGTGGCTAAATAGACCTCTATTTCAACCTCTTTACAATCCAATCTATTAAGTAATTCTCATCTACTATAGTCCAAGAATGACATTTCCTGTTGCCCTTCTTATCGAATCCTTTTCCTGTAGTTGTAACTAATTCCAAATCTTTATGACCAAGATATTTTAAATGATTGCTAATAGCTGCTATATCATAAGAATTAATGTCATAATATGTTGCCCCCCTTTCTCTTATCCACCAATCTATATCTGGTTCATGAAAAAAGATAACCGAAGTATTTAGTAGATACTTTGCATTTCCTCCCTCTGAATCTAAATGAGAAAAAACGGATCTACTCCTATATAATGTATCATTATAAGCTGGCGCCTTACCAAACTTTTCTTCAAATTTTCCTGGCATTATGTTGGCTTCCCATAGCATACCATCTTTGAAATATTTCTTATGCTTTTTAGCAGAATTATAGAACCTTTCATAATCTAAAGGTGAGTCAACTGAAAATACAGAATTAACCTTTATACCATATTTCG
>JAUHXN010000371.1 GCA_030426865.1 bacterium
GTTTCGCCAATAAAGAGTAAATAACCATCTAATTCATCATTTATAAATTGTGGTTCCGAATGTCCATTTGGGTTAATATCTTTTAGTCTTTTTAAATTCCCAATTTCTCCATTTGTTACCCATAGTTCTAAGCCGTGGATTTTATCATCTAATGTGATAAAAAGCAATCCATTTTTCACAGCCATCTCTGTAGTGTTCCAATGTTTAAAGCTTTGATCAAAAACTAATTCTGGTTCAATATAGTTTGCTTGCGATAGCAAACCGAAAGGAGTAAACATTAAGAGTAAAAATAATAGCTGTTTCATATTTTATTGCTTTGGTTTTGATATCTAATAATTACAATATAACAATGTTTAATCTAATTTGAATATCTTACTTTAGAATTATTCCGAATATTTACTCTCCTACCAATTCTTTTAATCTACTAGAGACATTTTCATAGTTGTCGGCTCCACGTGCTATGACGTTTATAGTATTATCTTTTATAACAAAAACAGTCGGAAAACCTGAAACACCTAATCGCGATGATAACTCGAAATCGTGATTCATTGCACCTTCTACTTGTTCACTATTAGCAATAGTTAGTATATCTGCTTTGCTTACCCCGAATGTATGACATTTGTCTAATAGTCCTTCCATATTATCTGGATGAACACCATCGATATATAAAGCATTCTGTAGTTCATGGGCAAAGAGAATACTTTGGCTCTCATTAAGACTTTTGAATGCTACTAACAGCTTAGATGAAGGTATTGATGTTTGTATAGCAGTTCCTTCGGCGAGTACTTTGTTGACGTATTCATCGCCGAATTTGACACCCATTTTCTGTTCTACTACTTTGTAAGCTTCTTTTATATAAGGAGCCTTCTCACTCAATGGACCTATTCTATCACCAACTACCATCCCACCTGAGATAACATCGAACTTTATATTATTTTTGTATTTCTCATAGAGCTCAACCATAACTGGTGAGAACCCAAAACACCACCCACACAGTGGGTCGAAAACATATAGTACTGTTGTTTTCTCTTGGTTGTTCATAGTTTATTGCTTTGGTTTTGATATCTAACAATTACAATATAACATTGTTATGAATAAATTAGAAATATTCAGAAATTAGGGGGGTGATGATAAAATACAGATAACCTAGTAAATCCCCCAAACCCCCTTAAAATTTAAGGGGGCTACTTTGCGGAATTTTTTTTATATTACTTCTTGCTGAATTTTTCTTTGAGGCTATCTACAGCGTAATAAACAACGGGAACAAGGTAAACAGTTAATATAAGCGATGACATCAACCCGCCGATTATAACCCACGCCAACCCATTTTTCCATTCACTTCCTGTACCCTTTGCTAAGGCAATAGGGAGCATACCTATCACCATCGACAGGGTTGTCATTAGTATCGGTCTTAATCTTCCTTTACCGGCTACTATTAGTGCTTTGCTGAAGTGCATACCTTCGTTTTTTAGTTGGTTAGTGAAATCGACTATTAATATTGCATTTTTAGCTACTAAACCCATCAACATAATCAGCCCTAAGAGAGCAAAAAGACTAAGGTGACTCAGTGATAAATTGAGAGCTAGAAATGCTCCAATCGCTGCTACGGGGATCGAAAATAGCACTACGAAAGGGTAAATATAGCTATCATACAAAGCCACCATAATCAAATAAATAAGCAAAAATGATACTAACAACACAGAGCCTAGAGCCGAGAAACTATCATTCTGACGTTTGATATCACTACCCCAAGCCATTTGTATGCCTTCTGGTAATGGATTCTTTTTCAAATATGCGACAACTTCATCCGCAACAGTTCCTGATGGTCTGCCCAGTGCGTCTGCTGTAAGCGTTACGGCTGGTTGTCTGTCTTTTCGCTCTAGAAGTGAGGGCGAATTATCTTGTACTATAGTTGCGAATTGTGAAACATCTATAGGCATTCCCATTGGGTTGACTATTACTAAGTCTTTTAGGTCGTCGTAATCTTTTCTATTAAAATCATCTAGTGACACTCTGATAGGATACTCGACACCATTTTCTGTTAAATCAGCATCATCGTTTCCAGTAAAAGAATAACGTAAACTCATTCCTACATAAGCTGCATTGAGTCCTAGCCGTTGCATCTTGTCAGAGTTTGGTACTACTTTATATTCTTGCGCTCCTTCTTCTACTGATAGCTGTACATTGTCCGATCCAGGTATCTCTTCGATAGTATTTCGCAGGCTTTTAGCCGCTGCCATTACATCATTTACATTAGAACCACTGAGTGTAATTTCTATAGGGGAAGTCCTCGGTACTAAACCCAGACCCATCATAGAGTAATTAACTTCGGGAAAGACCTCTTGTAATTTCGGACGTATATACTTCATGAAATCTTCAGTAGAGATGTTGTTTCTCTCTTCTT
>JAUHXN010000372.1 GCA_030426865.1 bacterium
AGAATCGCTCTCCATCGAATACTATGGACTTCTTGTTGGAGTTGATAAGTACCGGGTATTTTTTACCAAGAAAATAGAACTCATCAGTACCATCAAAATTATACGTTTCAGGTTTGTTTTTTTGAGCTACTTGCTGTTTGGTAAGTATCCACTTTCTTTTTTCTATTATTACTTGTTCTATTTCCCTTTCAGTAGCTTTTTTGGGAGCACGTACAGTCAACTTGCCCCACTCGTCTATCTCTAAACCAAAGGTTTGTCTATTAGAATATATTATTTTATCAGGGGTTATCAAATTAAAGATTTAACACTCTTCTATTTCAATTGTTAGCTATTTTTTATAATTTGTATTAATGTTTAAATGCTTTAATAGTAAATACTTTATGGTAAAGTTCACAAAAATATTTGTTTCTTTCTGTTGTTTGTCAACATTGATAACTTTCGATTTGTTAGCACTTGATGAAAACAATTCAAAACAAACTATCACTTACAAAACGCAATTTAACCAATACAAAGATGAATTCAATTATGGTCTCGTTTTTAGTGGTATTAACCTTGGCTGTAGATACGTCTATGAAATAGAAAGTAATAACAACCTCTTTGCTTTTAGCCCTGAATTTGGTTTCGGAGCCAATTTTAACAAGGGAATTGGATTAGCTTGGAGATTACGTCCAATAGATTTATACTATGGTTGGGTAGTAACCGAGATCAATGATAAATCTTTCTATTTGGGTGGATATATTACTACAAACTATGGAGTTCAACTCTACCCAGAACTGCAAAGTGGTCACTCACTTTGGATGACAACTATAGAAGTTGGACCTGAAGTATCTTTTCAATTAGAAGTTTTAGAAGAGTTAGTCGATATTAACTTTGCTGTATCGTTAGCTGGATTTACTTCGAGACCAGCATTTGAAACTGAGACACATTTTTATTCTTTATCATTTAAAGACTTTGTATCTAATGCACATAAGGATTTAGAATTTGGTTTCTCAAATATTTTCAGTCATCTTCAATTAGAACTTTCTCAAGTTAGACTACCAGAAAGTAGATTCTACTTTAGTTATGAATTCGAAATGCTTTCATATTATAAAGAACCCAATTTTGATTTCATTAATCACTCAATAAATTTGAACTGGTACATAGGTCAATTATGAATAGAATAATTATAAGCATAGTAATCTCAATTGTAACACTCTCTTTAAATAGTTGTTTGGTAGACGATGAGCTAAATCAAATCTATGAAGGTAATAAACCTATAGAACTTAATGATGGATTAGAATTATCTACTCCCGAAGTTGAAAATATAGATAGCGAATTATTGAATTCAATCTATAGTGATGTTTATAATGATGAAAGTCTGTGGTCACTCAGAAGTTTACTTGTCTTTAGAAATGGAAAGCTCGTTTCTGAATCTTACTTGAAAGACGAAATGGATATAGTTAATAGACATTTAATATGGTCTTGTACTAAACAAGTTATGGGAGTACTTACAGGAGTTGCTTTAGAACAAGGCATAATAAACAGTATAAACGACCCTATTAGTGATTACCTAAATATATCAAATCAAAACCTCTCTGAAAAAGGCTCAATCACTATAAAGAACATGTTGACTATGAGATCGGGTATAAACTATAACAATGATGGATTGGGTGGTCAAACTGACCAATTGTTGAGACAATTACCTGACAATATGCTTGGATTTATATTAGATTTACCAATGATAAATACACCAGGATCGGTATTTAATTACAATGATGGGGATCCAAACCTATTAGCATCTATTATTCAAGAAAAGACAAATATGCCAACTGACGAATGGGCTGATGATTTTCTTTTCTCCAAAATTGGTTTTACTAACTATGAATGGGTTAGGTATAAAGATGGATATACTTTTGGAGGTTTCGGATTAGTTACCACTCCACGTGAATTGGCAAAAATTGCCCTTATGGTCGCAGATAGTGGCCGTTGGAAAGGTCAACAATTAGTCTCGAAAGAATGGATTTTGGATATGACTAGTGAAAAAGTTACTATAAACGATTCACGATATTCTTTCGGATATTATTGGTGGATAGACCAAGAACGTGGAGTCCATTTTATGTGGGGTCATGGGGGACAATTTGCTTTTATTATCCCTAATAAGAACTTAGTTGTTTTGATGACTTCTATTCCTAATACTCAAGGTGACTATCAGATTAGTGCAGATGAAGCGCTTAAAGTTGTTGACAGAATTGTAAAAGCAGCCAAATGATTTCACTCTGAAATTCAATAATAGATTGGTTACTACCCAGCCAACATCGCTTCCAATTGCTCAATATTTTTTCTATTAACACCATAATCGATGATAGTCATTTGTTGCTTAGGTACACTAACTATATCATATCTATATTTACCTTCTGACTCAGT
>JAUHXN010000373.1 GCA_030426865.1 bacterium
GAATGATTATAGATACTATGCTTTATAATATAGCATATGTAGCAGAAGGACTACCGAAAATTATTAGTGTTGAAATTATGTTTTTAGTTCAAAGTGGTTTAAATTTCATAGTTCCTTCAGGTTCAGGCCAAGCTGCTTTAACTATGCCAATATTAGCACCATTATCTGATGTTTTAGGTATCTCGAGACAGACCTCTGTATTAGCTTATCAATTTGGAGATGGGATAACAAACTTTATAATCCCAACATCAGGAGTTACTATGGGTATATTAGAAATAGCGAAAGTACCTTATAACACTTGGTTAAAATGGATACTTCCGCTAATGATATTTTTATTCCTGTTTGCATTCACTATGCTTGCAGTAGCTACATCTTTTGATGTATGGTCTTTATAATTATTTAATTATTTCATTATAGGAACTCTTCCTGGTAACCAAGGAGAGTTCTTATTTTCTAATTCTTTTGTAATTGATTTAATTGTGTTATCAATTTGTATCATTTCATTTTCTATTCTCTTATATTCACTTTTAATAATTGAAATTGTCTCCAATTGTGTACTGGTTGGTGAAGAGCTAGAATACCAAAAACTGTAAAGTAGATTTCCTAATCTATCATTAAGACCAGGTACGAATGCAGCAGCTCTTTTTTGAATAGATTTATTTCCATTTAATACTTTCCTAACTTCATAAATTCTATTTTCAGTATTTTTGATATCTTTTAAATACTTAAGGTCAGAGTTAGTATAATTGATAATTGTATTGTGTAAAAGGTTTAGTTGTGATTCAGCTTCATCTAGATACTTATCTGCTCCAATTAATACCCTTCTAACTTCAAAAGCATTATTCTGCATGTCTAATAATTCATTATTATTTTCAGCGGGTAAAGATTTATTATCAAGTGTTTTAGTAGTAAACTTTACTGGATTAACTAGTTCAGTGATCAAACCATTATGTATTTTATGAAGTTCAACAGTGTAATCTCCAGGTAATACAGGCATACCAGAGTATTTTTCTGATCTACTATTATTAGATAAAGGGGCAGAATCAGGGTATCTTAAATCCCAAGTTAATCTATTTATACCTTTTGAATATGATTTTTTTATTCTTCTTACCACATTTCCAGATAAATCTTTAAAAGTAAATAACAGATAAGGTGATTCCTCGATGTCTTCTTCTTCAAGTTGACTAAAGCTAGGATACTCATAGTTATCTTTTTTATCTTTATCTTCTTTTAATCGTTTTGATTTTAAAGTCTCATTACCTTCTTTTATGTAGTAAGTTATATTAACTCCAAATTCTGGATTATCGGCTCTATAATAAGTTTTACCAAGACTATTTCTACCTTTAGAACGATCTTCAATATACATCAAAGCATCTTTGACTTTAAATATATGTGCATCTTTTTCTAATATCTCTTTACTTACTTCTCTGATTGGAGAATAATTGTCAAGAATATAAAACCCTCTACCAAAACTAGCAAGTGCTAAGTCATTCTCCCTTCTTTGAACATCTATTTCTTTTATACAAATCGTTGGTAAACCGTTAGAAAATTTAACCCAATTATTTCCATTGTCTTTTGTAAAATATACTCCAAATTCTGTTCCAATGAAAAGTAAATCTTTATCAATATGATCTTGAACTATCGAATGTACTGGCAGGTTATCAGGAAGGTTTCCTGTAATACTTGTCCAACTACTCCCCATATCTCGACTCATAATTATATAAGGTTTGAAGTCACCATTTTTTCTATTATCAAATGTAGCATAAACAACATTCTCATTATGAAGTGAAGCTGTAATATCAGAGACATAAGTTGTTTCAGGAATAGAAGTAAATGAAGAAACCTTATTCCAATTTTTACCGTCGTCTTTAGAGATTTGGATTAAACCATCATCAGTTCCCACATATAACAAACCCTTTTCCAAAGGTGATTCATCTAGAGAAACAATAGTTCCATATAAAGACGTTGATTGGTTCTTTGCTACGGCCTCAGGTGGCCATACCTTACCCATCACTTTTAGCTTGTTTCTATCAATTTTTCTAGTCATATCATCACTTACTTTCACCCAAGAATCACCTCTATTAGTAGATTTGAATAGCTTGTTTGCAGCAAAATAAAGTGTTTTGTTATCGTGCGGACTAATAATCACAGGTGAATTCCAATTCCATTTTAGAATTTCATCCTTTTCTTGTTGAGGTTGAATACCAGTAAATTCGCCACTTCTTTTATCATAACGTACAAGAAAACCATATTGAGGTTGTGAATAAACTATATTGGGATCTTTTGGGTCTATAACAGTTTTAAATCCATCACCACCAATTGTAAATATCCAGTCTTCATTTTTTATCCCATTATCAGATACAGTTCTTGATGGACCACCTAACGTATTATTATCTTGT
>JAUHXN010000374.1 GCA_030426865.1 bacterium
GGGGTTAAGAGTTGATGAGTATGTTGACGAAAGGAGACACCCCGAAAAAAGTACAGTTGCCGGACTACAATACTTATCCGAAGGTCATAAGAAATTCAAAAGTTGGGCATTAGCAATTGCTGGTTATAATAGAGGGAAAAACGGAATTGCAAATGATCTTAATTTCCAAATGAAAAATAAGTACACTGACCTATACCTCAACGAAGAAACATCTAGATATTACTTCAGGATATTGATAATCAAAGAGCTAATGGAAAACCCTGGTAAATATGGTTATGACGTCCGTAATCTAAGAGGTTACAAAGATCCAGCTACTAAGGAAATAAAGGTTGACAGTTCAATTAAAAACATTGCTGAATGGGCTAAAAATAATGGGACAGACTACAAAACGGTCAAACTACTAAACCCATGGATAGTAAAAAGAGAGCTGAATAATCCAAGAAATGAAAGTTATATAATCAGAGTTCCAGAATAGTACAGAAAAAAAACATACTAATTACTGGTGCCTCGGAAGGGATTGGTCGTGAGCTATGTAAGCTAATAGCTCAAGATGGACACAATTTATATATGGTAGCTAGGAATACTGAAAGACTTGCTACATTAAAAAAAGAAATTAACTCATCTGAGAATAATATACACTATATAAGCTGTGATGTTTCTGACTACAACCAATGCAAAGCAACTTTTGATATAGCTAAAGAAGAATTTGGAACTATAGACTTGGCAATATTAAATGCAGGTTTAGGTTTAAATAGTCAACTATCTATTCCACATATAGATACTGCTCATAATACTATAGGTGTAAATTATTTTGGAATAGTAAACTTCGGACATATCCTATTTCCTTATTTCAAAAAGATGGGCAAAGGTGAGTTTGTTGGAGTTAGTTCTATGGCAGATGTACGAGGGTTCGAAGGATCAGGAATCTATTGTAGCTCTAAAGCAGCAGTAAGCGTCTATCTTGAATCGGCCAGAACTGAAATGAGACATTATGGGGTGAGGGTTATGACTATAAAACCTGGATTTGTAGATACTAATATGACTAAAAAAAATAAACACCCGATGCCATTTATTATGAACGCACCGAAGGCTGCTGCTCTAATGTACAAAGCAATAAATGGTAAAAAAAACAGCTATTCATTTCCCTGGCAGACTCGATTAGGGTCGTATTTATTGAGTGTAATTCCTGACTCATTTTATGATTATCTAGCTACTAAGAGAGGACAAGTTGGACAATAGACCAATCGGCATTTTTGACTCTGGGGTAGGAGGCGTATCAGTTCTAAAAACATTAATAAAACTGATGCCAAATGAGGAGTTTATATACCTAGGGGATACAGAAAAAGTTCCTTACGGCACTAAAAGTAAGGAAGAAATAGTACGGTACTCGCTTGACTGCGCCAACTTTCTGAAGTCCAAAAATGTAAAAATGACTGTTGTTGCTTGTAATACAGCTTCTAATAATGCGGGCAAAGAACTGAAAGAAAATATTGAAAATATTCGACTTGTTGATTTAGTAAAGCCAATACTTGCTATTGAATTTGATGAAGAAGAGATATGTCATATAGGGATTATAGCAACAGAAGCTACTATTAGTAATGCTCATTTTCGTGCATCTTTAGAAGAACCAGAAGGTTCCGGAAAAGTTAAACTCTTCAAAAAAGCAGGCCCTAAATTTGTAGAGTTAGTTGAAAACAATGAAATACATACAGAAAAAGCTGACCAAATAATTGAAGAGTATATGGAACCATTAATTAGGGACGAAATAGATGTACTTGTGCTTGGTTGCACACATTACCAGTTTTTAAAAAAGAAGATCCAAGCATTTGCACCAGATTTACATATAGTTGATCCTTCCGAGTGGGCAGCACATGATACTTATAAAGAATTGAAGGAAAGGGAAATGCTAACGGATAAAAAACATAATAAGAATGTTAAGTTCTACGTTTCAAAACCATCACCTAAATTTCGCGAATTAGCTGCTAGTCTTCTTGGATTCGAATGTGATGAGCCACAAATAGTCAACATACATTAATAAATTTATCTAATTTCTTTTCTCAAAGAATAAAAGACCAGCTTTCTAATTTATGAGTAAAATGTCTTTTTATCTTGTATAATGTTGTGGCATTTATTAAATTTAAATTAAATGAAATAAAAACATACAAAAAGAGAGAATAAGATGAAACACAAAACAATAATAGAGCCCTTTAGAATAAAGACTATAGAACCTATAACGATAACTACTGAAAAAGAAAGAATACAATACCTGAAAGAAGCAAATAATAACCTATTCCTACTCGATGCCGATAAAGTTATAATTGATTTACTTACCGATAGTGGTACATCAGCCATGAGTGCTAACCAATGGGCAGGTATTATGCGAGGAGACGAATCATAT
>JAUHXN010000375.1 GCA_030426865.1 bacterium
CTATTGCTGTCCATCCTGATGATAATGGTAATAATAAGGTAGATACGAATTTTTTAGGAATACCTAGTGAAGATTTTGGAGCCTCGAATAATGCTAAAGGGTTTATGGGCCCTCCTAGTTTTGAAGACGCATCTTTTAAAGTAACTGACAATAAAGAAGTGAATATTGATATGAATTAAATTGGTTTTATAAGGTTTTCATATACTATTTTAGAAGCACCACAATGCGAGTAAACAAATTCTTTGTTCATATTTCCAATGTTCTTTCGCTCACTGTCATCTTTCAAAAGATCTTTCAAATGATCATATAATTGCTTCGTATTTCCCATAGGAATTAATCCTTTTCTTTCAACGAGTCTCCTCGCATCTTCTGAGTTTTTATAATGTTGATTGCCACAGAAAATAGGTACTCCGTAGCCAGCAGGTTCAGTCACAGAATGTACTCCTGAACCAAAACCTCCACCTACATAAGCTATGTCAGCATATTTATAGAGGTCTAACAATAATCCAATTTTATCAACTATCAGATCTTTATTTATTAATTGGTTCTTTTCTATTTCAGTGTATAGATAATGATCATCTATTTTACTTTTCAGATGAGAGATAGTTTTTTCATCTATTTCATGAGGTACATATATTACTATTAACTTGTGTTTCTTCTTTATTTTCTTAACTACGTCAGATATTAGTCTTATATCCATCTTCCAGCTACTACCTACAACAAGTACTTTATTTCCTTCTTCAATATTCAATAAATTGTTCTTACTTGCTTGTTCTACTCGTGAAACAATTCTATCATATCGAGTGTCTTGTACTAGTAAAGTTGGTACATTTATTTTTATAGAGTCAAATTTACCTTTGTGATATTCATTCACACAATAAATGCTAGAAAGTCTTTTTAAAAGCATTTTGTAAAATTTAATACCTAAAAACTTCTTACCTAGTGACTTACTGATTGTATAAGTTGCATTTATCAAATGTGTAGGAATATTATTCTTGTGCAGATGGCGTATAAAATTATACCATAAATCATATCTAACTATCAACACAACATCGGGTTGTATATGATTGACAAACTTACTGACACGAGTTTTAAAATCTAGTGGCAAATATACTTTATAGTCAAAGTATATGGAATCTGTAAGATTGTTATATCCAGAAGGGGAGAAGAAAGATGCAATAATTTCAGTTTTTGGCTCATTTTTCCGAATTAATTCAACTAAATATTTAACCTGTTCATATTCACCCATAGATGAAGCATGAATTAAAACACGCTTATTCTGCTTAGGGGGAATTTTAATATAATCATTAGCCAAATCCTCTCTTTGCTTTATCTTATCATTCATCAAAGACATAAGCTTAGAATAAATGAACAAGAGAGGAAGTGCTAATAAATTATAAATTAGTTTCAGAAATACTTGCATTATTTACCAATGAAATTTGCTTTTCTTTTTTCTAAAAATGCCAAGGTACCTTCTTTAAAGTCTTGTGATGCACATACTTCACCAAATTTTTGAGACTCATATTCCAAGCCCTCTTTTAAAGAGAGTTTAGTAGAAGCTCTAACAGCATCGATTATAGCACTTATAGCTATAGGACTTTTAGTAATTACTTTTTCTATGAAAGCAATTGATTTTTCTATTAATTCTGACTCATCAAAAACTTCATTTACAAGCCCAATTCTTTTAGCTTCGTCCGCATTAACCATATCTCCTGTTAGGTTTAGCTCCATGGATTTGGCAACTCCAACAAGTCTTGTCAATCTTTGAGTACCACCATAACCGGGTAAAATTCCTAGATTTACTTCTGGTTGACCCAATTTTGCATTGATACTTGCGTATCTTATATGACAAGACATTGCTAACTCACATCCGCCACCAAGAGCAAATCCATTAACAGCAGCTAATACTGGTATTTTCATAGATTCTAATCTTGCCATAACATTACTGCCATGTTCAGAAAAATGTTTACCTGATCTACCATCACAAGCGTTTAGCTCTTTTATATCTGCCCCCGCAGCAAAAGCTTTTCCTTCACCAGTTAATAGCAAAGCTCTTATCTCAGTATCTAATTCGATTGCTGTAATCGCTTCATCTAAATCTGTGAATAACTGATTATTCAACGCATTCAATTTGTCTGGCCTATTAAGGGTTATAATAGCATATCCAGCTTTTTTCTCAAACTTTATTGTCGTAAATTCCAACTTAATTCCAATTAAAAATGCAACATATTATTAGCTAATATACCAAAAACATAGATTATTATTAGAATATATATATACATATTCTTTTTTCATGTTATATTTAAAAGATAAGTAGCTGAAGAAAACAAACCTGATTTTTTCATTTAAAGTGTTCTTAGACGATTTAAATTTTTTAATTTTAACTTTGTAACA
>JAUHXN010000376.1 GCA_030426865.1 bacterium
GCAAATAAAAAATGTAGACGTAGTCTTCCTCAATGTCAGTGCTAGTGGTCTAAAGTATCTGTCACCCATGGTATATTGTTTTTCTGAAATTTTTTCGACCAAATTTGTTCTTCGAGTCTTTGGTGGGGACTTGAATGAAATTTATAACAACTCAAATCCTCTTGTTAAATTCTTGTTGAGGATGAGTAGTTTTAAATGTGATTTGTTCTTGTTGCAGACAAAGAGATTGTGCGATATATTTTCACATTTTTCCCATAATATATACTGGCTCCCCACATCTAGACCACAACCTCGAATTGAAATATCATTGAGAGATTATCAAAGAAAATTTGTCTATATAGGTTCTGTTCGTGAGGAGAAGGGAATTGATGTTCTAGTAAATGTTTTTTCTGGTTTGGATAGTTCGTTCTCCTTGGATATTTATGGCCCACTCGATGATGATAATTTGGAGATGAAGATAAGACCTTACTACAGGGGAATTATTAAGCCCGAGGATGTGCAGGAGACTCTTTCAAATTATGATTTTTTGTGTTTTCCGACCTTTTGGAAGGGTGAGGGGTATCCTGGGGTTATTCTGGAGGCTTATTCAGTAGGGGTCCCAGTTATTACTACAAATTGGAATTCAATACCAGAAATAGTTCATGATGGTGCAACAGGTTATCTGGTAGATGTAAAATCCGAAGAGCAACTCCATCAAGTCATAACTACAGTTGATGTGAATAGTTATCGAAATTTTCCTAAAAATTGTATAAAATACTTTGAGGCTTTTAGAAGTGATCTTGTCTATTCATCACTATTTAAAACGATAGAAAGCATCTAATGTGTGGACTTTCCTGTTATGTCGCTAATTCTAGTTGTCATGGAGATTTACTCACTTCCTTGGAGGCTATAAAACATAGAGGCCCAGATCATAGTGAAATTAAAACGCACAAGATTACTGATTGGGAAATTGGACTTGGTCATAATCGATTAAGTATTATTGATTTAGATGCCAGATCTAACCAACCCTTTACTGATGAATCTGGCTTCTATACCATAATATATAATGGGGAAATTTACAACTTTCAGGATTTGAAGAAGGAGCTACCCTCAGTGGAGTTTAGAACCCAAAGTGATACAGAAGTAGTCTTGGAGTTATATATGAAGTATGGAGTCTCAATGCTAAGAAAGCTTGAGGGAATGTTTGCTTTTGTAATCTTAGACCAGAGAACGAATAAACTTATTGCATGTAGGGATTCGCTAGGTATTAAACCACTCTATTATTACTACTCTGAGGAAAAATCAGGACTGTTCATTGCCTCCGAATTAAAGGCATTGTTTGCTTATAAGGACGTTGTGAAGAAGATTGATAAGTCCTCTTTCGCTGAGTTTTTTCTTAATGGCTTTCTCTATGAACCTGATACAGGCTTTAATAATGTAAAGAAATTGCCACCTGGCTGTTATGCTGAGATTAATCTGGATGATAGGCAACTCAAAATGGGCATTGAGGAATTTTGCGACTTAAGATCTGAATTTCATGAAAGGTGTGATATTGAGAGTATTGAAAATCTATTAAAGGATCAAATAGATAAACATCTCGTTTCAGATGTTCCTCTTGGACTTTTTTTTAGTGGCGGAATAGATTCGTCATTAATCCTTAGTCGAATAAGAGGAAAAATTGATCCAGTAACGTTTCGTCCAGATCGATTATCTATTAGGAAGGCAGGAATACACGATGATTACTATTATGCAGAGAAAATTGCAGGAAAGTTCAATGTATCATTAAGAACTATATTAATGGACAATGGAGGATCATCTGCATTCCTGAAAGAGATAACAGATATTGCATATCATGTGGAAGAGCCTATTGCAGACTATACATTTATTGCTTCAAGACTGATATCCAATTATGCTAGAAGAGAACATTACAAGGTAATGTTGAGTGGCATGGGTGCTGACGAATTGTTTGCCGGATATAATCGATATTTACTGGTAAATAAGAAGTCATTTTACCAACTATTGCTTCCGTTTGTCAAGTTGATTGGAAAATATTCTAAGAGATTTTCTAAGAAAACTGACCGTTTTATAAGATTTTTTAAAAAGGGAGACTTTATATGGAGGTACTCAGCAGTAGTAGGAGTATTTTCGAAATCAGAAGTGGAACGACTGTTGAGAAACAATAAGGATTTCAACCGTTATTCAGATAAATTGAATCTAATATTAGAAAAGGTTCAGAACTATTCGGATTTGAAGAAATCTATGTACTTAGATATTTATGGATTTCTATCCCATAACTTTACAGTAGCTGATACGTCTTCTATGTTAGAAGGATTGGAATTACGTGTGCCGCTTGCTACAAAAAGAATAGCAAAATATAGTTTCAGCCTACCAGATACTTGTTTAATAAACGGCT
>JAUHXN010000377.1 GCA_030426865.1 bacterium
ACCCTAAACAAAATCGTACCTGTGTTGGGATCAATTTGACCTGTAGCCGTTTCTAACTTTCCTTTTTCTTCTCAAATAATTTAATTTCGTTTTTGACAGGTTCTAATGTCATAAGATAAGAATAAATTGCTTTCAAATCATATTCTTTCATATTTCTATACACCAACCATGGCATCATAGTATTAACTTCACCAGCTTCTAAATCTCTAATAACATAATTACTATCTGCATACTGCTTAAACATAAAGACAAACTGATCTTCAGTTAAGTTACCAATTCCTGTTTTTTTATCAGGAGTAAGGTTCGCAGTTCGATTAATATCTCCATTTGGAAATTTAAATTCCATGCCTCCAGCAAACTTCATTCCTTCTATGTATTCTCCTTTTTCCATTGGAGTATGACAATCGGCACAAGCTGCAATTGTAGTTAAATATTTACCATATTCAACTTTATCACTTTCAGTAGGTCTTTTGCTAAACTCAGCTTTTTGGGGTATAAGATTTACTATTAGACTCATTGGGAAGTTTAGTTCTGTTTCTTCTGGTTTTGATGAATTAGATTCTATTGTTCTCAGATATGCAATAATAGCGAAGATATCTTCTTTATCAGCTCTACCGTAACTGTGGTATGGCATCAGAGGAAAAAGAGCTCTTCCGTCTTTACTTACCCCAGATGTTATAGCTCTAAATATCTCACCGTCTGTCCAATCACCTAATGCAAAAGGAGTAATATTCCTAGATATAATTCTACCAGGTAAACCCATCTCTTCAGTCCATACTTCTCCACCAGCACCCCGAGTTTCCTCTTTTATAGGGCCAGCCCATTTTGAAAAGTCCCTAACTGAGTGACAGTCTATGCATCCTGAAACAGTTTCAACTAAGTATTGACCTCTTTCGAGCATCTCTGGTGTGACTTTTATTGTGATGTTTTCAGGCTCACCTACATTTGGTAGAGCAGTAGAGACATAAGTAATAATACCGACAACAGCGATAACAATTACTGAAACAAGAATAAGTAAAAACTTTTTCATAACTACCTCAAAATATTGTGAATAAGACGAGCAAAAATTATAAAAAAGTAAGAAAAAATCAAAAATTTATTTTTTCAATTTATCTTCGAATACTTTCTTGAATTTCTCAACTTTGGGAGTAATAACGAAGCTACAATATGGTTGATTGCCATTTTGATTATAGTAATTTTGGTGGTAATTCTCAGCAACAAAAAACTCACTAGCAGGAGTGATTTCAGTTACTATTGGGCTTTCGTAAATTCCTGCTTCATCAAGTTTTTGCTTATATTCTTCTGCTAGATCCTTTTGCTCTTCACTCAAATAGAATATACCAGAACGATATTGGGTACCAACGTCATTCCCTTGACGGTTAAGTGTGGTTGGGTCATGAGTCTTCCAAAATACTTCTAATAATTCCTTAAAATTTATAATCTCGGGGTTATAATAAATTCTTGTTGCTTCCGCGTGTCCAGTATTTCCAGTGCAGACTTCTTCGTATGTTGGGTTAGGGTTTTCACCACCGATATATCCAGATTCTACTTTTTCTACCCCATTCAATTCTTGGAATATAGCCTCTGTACACCAAAAACAACCTGATGCGAATATCGCTGTATCAATTGAATTACTCATTATTTCCTTATCAACGTGTTTAGTTTTTTCATCAGCATTTGTACATGCTGTTGTGCTAATTAGTATCGCAAATATAATTATTATTCTTTTCATCATACTCTAGAAAACGTATCTGAGTACTATTTTGTTGTAATATTCGTTTGATTTGAACTTAGGAAACTTCTGAATAATGTATCAA
Organism: bacterium; assembly: GCA_030426865.1. Classification (GTDB taxonomy): domain Bacteria; phylum Bacteroidota; class Ignavibacteria; order Kapaibacteriales; family UBA2268; genus PGYR01. Next base: position 1,818 of record JAUHXN010000377.1, read on the forward strand.
AGAATAGAATAATTGTAAATGTGAAAGCTATAAATACATAGACTTTATTGATAACAATAGAAAAATTAAAGTATGGGATATTATCTATAATAAGTGATTCGAAAGGTACGAAAGGTAGTAAAACAATAGAAACAATCAGTAATAGTACACTAAATGCTATTCTCTTTGATCTTTCTTTCTTATTAATATATGACATAGTTTCATTAGTAAAACTATTATCAACTTTACTTTTCAAATCAGATTTTATAATTTCTTCTAATCTATCCATATCTATTTACTTCTGGAGTTCATTGTTATACTTTTTATTTGCTATCGATTTTAATTCTTTTCTAATTCGATGTAGCCTTACTTTTATATTATTCTCATTGTCATCTAATACGAACGAAATTTCTTTGATAGATAGTTCTTTCAAGTAATATAGCGTAATGAGAGCAGAGTCTTTTTCATTTAGCTCAGCAATTAACTCACTAACTATCTCATTGTCAAATTGGTGCTTCTGATACTCAAATTTACTATCTTTCTGTATAAGATATGACTTCAAATTAAGAAAATTATTTTTCTTTC
>JAUHXN010000378.1 GCA_030426865.1 bacterium
TTGGCAGGCGTATAAATAACTTTAAAAATAAGAGTGAGCTTAAACGATTAAGCAAAGAGACTTTTGATGAACTTGTTGAAAATTATTATGCGCATTCGTCTAACGAAATAAAAGAAAATGATAAAATAGTGTTTATGTCCAACAAAACTGAACATATAGTTGAGCAAGTTGGAGTTATGAAGATGAAGAGAGAGAGAACTAAATCTCTTTCTGCTGGTAATGTAGGATATATAACTGCAGCAATAAAAGGATTATCTGACACAAAAGTCGGTGATACTATTACTCATCAGAAAGGCGGTGCAACAGAACCTATAGGTGGTTTCAAAGAAGTAAAGCCTATGGTATTCTCGGGTATTTACCCTTCAGATTCAGATGGATTCGAAGATTTGAGAGAAGCATTATCTAAACTTTCTCTTAATGATAGTGCTGTTACTTTTGAACCTGAATCATCTACTGCACTTGGCTTTGGATTCAGATGTGGATTCCTAGGGCTACTCCATATGGAGATTGTACAAGAAAGATTGGAACGCGAATTTAATCAGACTATAGTAACTACTGTTCCTAACGTAAGATATAGAGTTACAAAAACCAATGGTGATATCTTACAGATAGACAATCCAGCACAAATGCCTGATAGAGTAGCTATTCAATCACTTCGTGAACCTTACATAAGAGCTCAAATAATCACACCTGATAAATATGTCGGGAATGTTATGTCTTTATGTATGGATAGGAGAGCTGAGATAGTAGACCAAAAATATTTATCAGAGACAAGGGTTGAGCTTATATTCCAAATCCCACTCTCTGAAGTAGTTTTCGATTTCTATGACAAATTAAAGTCAACTTCACGAGGATATGCTTCACTTGATTATGAATTTTCACAAGAAAAAGAAAGTGATCTAGTGAAACTTGATATTATGCTTAATGGTGAAACTGTTGATGCACTGTCATATATTGTTCATAGAAACAAAGCCCACGCTTGGGGTAAGAAGATTTGTGAGAAACTAAAAGAATTAATACCTAAGCAGATGTTTGATGTTGCTATACAGGCAGGAATAGGTAATAAGATTGTTGCTCGTACTAATATTAGCGCAATGCGTAAAAACGTAACAGCCAAATGTTATGGCGGTGATATAAGCCGTAAACGTAAGCTAATAGAGAAACAAAAAGAAGGTAAGAAGCGTATGAAACAAATAGGAAGTGTGGAAGTGCCACAAGAAGCTTTCCATGCAGTACTATCAATCGATTAGGAATGAGGAAAAATGTCCGTTAAAAGTTATCTAGCAAATCGTAAGAAAAAGAAAGAAATCCAGCGCGAAAAAATGAAGAATATGTCTTTAGGAGAAAAGGCATTTTCATTCGGGAAAACTGTATTAGGAGCGATTATAGTTGTAATGATTATAAACGGCCTATTAGTTGCATCATTCGTAGTGCCAACAGGGTCTATGGAAAATGAGGTTATGACTGGAGATTTTCTGTTCGTAAATAAATTCATCTATGGTCCAACAACTCCTCAAGTTATTCCATTTATAAATCAAGAACTGCCTTTTTACCAATTCCCTGGTATAAAAGATCCTGAAAAAGGAGATGTAATAGTATTTATCTATCCTGGTGATAGAGACTTAATCGAAGCACAAGAGTTCCAATACTATCTCAAAAGATGTGTAGCTACAGCAGGAGATACTATTCAGATTATAAATGAAGTAATCTATATAAATGGTGAAAAACAAGAGTTGCCTGAAAATGCAAACTTTAGTGCAAGTAATACCCCAAATGCACCTGCTTCTTTCCCAATTGGCACAGATTGGACACAAGCTAATTATGGTCCATTAGCAATACCGAAAAAAGGTGATGTGATTCCAATTTCTAGAGAAAATATAGAAAGATGGAGAATATTTATCCTGAGAGAAGGCCACAAAGTAACTTTCGACAGTCAAAGTGTTTACATAGACGACAAACCAGCTACAAGTTACAAGGTTGAGCGTGATTATTGTTTTGGTATGGGTGATAATAGACGAAATAGTTTAGATAGTCGCTCATGGGGTTTTATTCCTTATGAGAATGTTACTGGTACACCAGTAGTTGTGTATTGGTCTTGGGATACAAACATGCCATTTGGAAGCTTTTTCGACAAACTTTCGACTATTAGGTTCAATAGAATCGGTAATCTAATAGACTAACCTTGAAATCTATCAAAGACATACTGTTTACAATTATACTAGCAGTATGTCTTATACTTTTTATTAAATCTTTCATTGTTGACTTTAGAGTTGTTGCGTCCGAATCAATGGAACCGACTCTAGTGAAAGGCGATATAATAATAATAAGCAAGCTTGCTTACGATATATTTGGGATAGAGTATAATGAGCCC
>JAUHXN010000379.1 GCA_030426865.1 bacterium
TAAAGCATTTGGGATAGTAACTCCTGTTGCCTTCGCTGTTAGAGCTATTGTACCATCTATATTTAGTCTTCCCGAATTAGTTGGAATATCATAACTAAGTGTCATTTCTGTACCACCTGTCATTCCTCCATCTGGACCTACGTGTAGAGTATTCTGTGAAATATATGCATCTTCCCAACGGTTATTATCAGTTCCCAAAGAGCTTGTACCTGTTGGAGGACTAAGGTTACCATCATTGTCAATTATATTTGTTTGACTTTGGTTTAGAATCTGTTGGTCTAGTCTGAATTGAGCATAAAGAGATGACTCAACATATACATCTAAGACATAATATGAATTAACTTGGTCAGCATCTATATCAGACCATTCTGTACCAGTGTTATTATCTACCTCAACTATTATAACCCCAGAACCATTTGGAGTAAGTGAGTTTATTGGGCCTTCATATTTTAGACTTGGCGTTCCTGTTGTATAGTCGTTTAATTTGACTTGTACATCTACTGGGCCCCCACTAGTATTTATTATAGCAATATTAATTGGCTCTAATGCCGAGGAAGTTAATGACGTGAGTGTGAAAAAGGCAAGAAGCAGTAATAGTTTATTCAATTTTTTCTCCAAACTAATTTAAGATGCAGTAGTGTTTAATTTCAATTCATTTTTCGAGCTAACTTAATTTAATAATATAATTGTAATTTATCAAAGAGCGTCTTAAAAAAACAGACAAAAAAATCCCCACACACGGTGCAGGGATTGTAATAAAATTCTACTTAGGATAGTTGATTATCCTTTTTGAGTTTTCTTTCTTTGGTTAGGGTCTAATACCGCTTTTCTGATACGTATAGACTCTGGAGTAATTTCTAATAGCTCATCTTCAGAAAGGAATTCGATTGATGCATCTAAAGAAAGTTGTTTGTGCGGTCTGATAGAAACAGTGTTATCTGAACCAGACGCACGCATATTAGTCAATTGTTTTTCACGTACTATATTGATATTCAGATCGCCAGGTTTATTTCTCTCACCTACAACCATACCCATATATACTTTTACTCCGATACCTACTATTAGAATACCACGATCATCCATACCGATACAAGCGTATTCGGTAGTTTTACCAGCTCTATCAGAAACTAGTACACCAGTAGAACGCTGTGATATATCCCCAGCCCATTCTTTGTAAGAATGGAATAGATTATTGATAATACCAGATCCTTTAGTGTCAGTCATAAACTGGCTACGATACCCGATTAGTCCACGAGATGGAACTAAAAATTCGATATCAGTTCTGCCGTGTCCGTGTGACATCATATTCACTAATTGGCCTTTTCTATTTTGAAGCTTCTCTGTTACAGTACCAACGAATTCATCTGGAACATCTATGAATACTTCTTCATAAGGTTCACATTTTTTACCGTCAATTTCTTTTGTAATAACTGTAGGTTTAGAAACCATAAGCTCAAACCCTTCTCTACGCATAGTTTCGATAAGTACACCTAATTGCAACTCACCTCTACCACTCACTTCGAAAGCATCAGTTCTTTCTGTTTCTTTAACTCTAAGTGATACATTTAGCTTAACTTCTTTGTCTAAACGAGCTTTCAAGTGACGAGAGGTAACAAATTTACCTTCAGTGCCAGCAAATGGGCTACTATTGACATAGAAAATCATACTTACAGTAGGCTCATCAATCTGGATTCTATCCATAGGTTTCGGGTTCTCATTGTCGGTAACAGTATCACCTATCTTGATGTCTTCTATACCAGCTATTGCAACGATATCACCCGACTCTACAGTGTCAACTTGAGTTTTACTCAGACCTGTAAACGAATACAATGCATTTAATTTTTGATTTCTTTTAATACCATCTTCTGTAGAAAGTGCATATTGTTTGTTCATTTCTAATAACCCGTTCCATACACGACCGATTGCTATTTGACCAACGTAATTGTCGTAGTCAAGCGATGCAGCTAAGAACTGAGTTTCAACAGAATCATCGGCAGTTGGACCAGGAATTTTTTCTATAATAGTATCGAATAATGGCTTCAAATCAGATGATTCATCTTCCAAATTATATTTGGCTATACCATCTTTACCTATAGTGTAAAGAATTGGGAAGTCAATCTGCTCATCTGTAGCATCAACGTCTATGAATAAATCATAAACTTCTTCGATAACTTCAGCAATACGACCATCAGGTCTATCTATCTTGTTAATTACAAGTATAATAGGCAAACCCAGATTCAAAGCTTTCTTCACTACGAATCTAGTTTGAGGCAATGGACCTTCCGAAGAGTCAACCAAAAGAATTGCTCCATCAACAATAGACAAACTACGCTCTACCTCACCGCCAAAATCGGCGTGACCAGGTGTA
>JAUHXN010000380.1 GCA_030426865.1 bacterium
GGGGAAATAGATAACACCTCATTATCCGTGGTTTCAACACTTGATACTGAACATAGAACTGAGCTATCTAAATCAAAAAATTCCATTAAGTGACGTCTATAATTACACTCTCTTTCTGAAGCAAAGTTATATAAATAATACTGTATGTCTGACAACCATTTTTCTTTACTCTCAGGAAATCCGAATCTTGTAATACAATTCTCAATTTCTGTTTCATATTTAGATATATGTTCTGAAATTATAGGTTCTATATTTTCATATTTGAAATCATTATCTAGAAAATAAAGATTTCTCTCTATGAATTTAGATTTAAATAAATCATTTCCTAATAACTTTTGTTGAACAATATTGATATTCTTAGGGTTTGGCCAATCACTGTGCTCCAATTGAGCAGTATGTTTAAACATATCATAATCTGATTGAAACCAACCCCCATCTAAATCATAGAATAAAGCTCTATATTTATTGTCTAATTCCATACTATTCCAAATCATGAAATTATTACCTGGCCAATCAAAATTATTAAAATACATTTCAGCAATATAATAATCTATCAGATTATCTATATCTATTTTACTCACTATGTATTGGTAATTCTCATTTACTGACAAATCGTTATCTACAATAAACTTATAGACAGGTGCAAAATCATCATATGAACCATTTCTTGGGAAATTTGGACTATCAACATGTACAATATTAATACTATCTTGATCTAAGTCATATTTCTCAGCAAAAAAGTCCTCATCTAATCTGTTTCTTAGCTCGCTTAGTCCCCAATAGTTACCATTGATATAAACTACAACTGGTTTTACAAATGTCTTATCCAAGTCCATATTCTTAACACACACCTGAGTTAGAGCATCTTTGAAAAGGGTACCATTCCAACCAGCCATAGTGGTTCTTAATAGCAAGCTATTGAATTCTTTCATCTCTAATTCGGGGAAAAACACGTTTTCAAATTTATTGATTCCGTATTTTTTTCTCGCATAAAACTTTATTGATTTCTGAGGTAATGCCCTAGTACTACCACCATGTATCCTGATTCCAGCATTTTCTTCGAATAGTTTTTTACCATCTTCAAAATATGTAATAGTAGCACTGCGCTCCCAATCTTTCTGATAGTAATTACCACTCCAACATGCATAATTAGAGTCAAGCATTTTACCGGGAATATATATACCTGTGTCCTGACTAAATAAACCATTATTATCCACAGAAATGTTTACAATTGGTAATAGATGTTTATTCCCTAAAAAATAACTCTTTCTATGTACTTTACCCAATTCATTGTTACTATCAATTACACGAAAGTTAATCACGTGTGATTTAAGAATTTTTTGTGTTGGCTTTATCCATTCAAGACCACATTTCAAACTATCTAATGTTGTAGTGGGTACATTCAGGTACTCATATTCTTCATACTCATCTTTTATCTCTATACCACCTTCGTAAAGTCTAGAATCTATAGTAGGGTCGTCACCGTTGGTAGTATAATAGATTTTTTGGCCTTCGGCGGCTTTTAAATTTAATATAAACTCAGAATTATATATACCTGATTCTTTATCAGCTATTATTGTTCCACTACCTCTATTCGATCTACCTGGAGTTGGTCTTGCCAGATTTGTCAATAATTCTGAGTCCTCTTCTAATCGACCAAAACTATAGTCCTCATTAATTGCACCAAACTCTACTCTATCTATTATATTTATTCCATCTGTTAGATAAAGTGTTTCGCCGCTGCTAGAGAGCTTAAAATTTGAATGTTGTTCTCCTTGAGTTAGTAATCCTATACCAGATGCAAATACAATAATGTATCCATTAATAGGTAGTTCCTGAGGTACGAACTTCCATTTATCAAGTGTCTTTTTGTCGTCAGATAGATAATAGTTTGATAGTTCTATAGTGTTATCAGAGTTATTGTATAGTTCTATCCAATCGTAATATTCGCCATTGGCTGATTGTAAAAGCTCATCATTGTCAGAACAGATTTCGTTGATTTGTAACTGTCCGTAACTGATATAGCTTGATAATAGCAATATAGTTAATAGTCTTAACATTAATTAATTTTGATAAATTTTACGATTCTATTTCCCATTCTAACAAAGTAAATAGAAGGTGATAGGCCACTTATATCAACTCGAAGCTTACTTTTGTACCTACTATCTAATTTCATCAATTCTGTTCCATGCAAATCATAAATCGAAACGTAATCAGTCGAAATATTATCTACTGTAATAGAGTTTGTTGCCGGGTTGGGGGAAATAGATAACACCTCATTATCCGTGGTTTCAACACTTGATACTGAACATAGAACTGAGCTATCTAAATCAAAAAATTCCATTAAGTGACGTCTA
>JAUHXN010000061.1 GCA_030426865.1 bacterium
TTCCTGGCATTATGTTGGCTTCCCATAGCATACCATCTTTGAAATATTTCTTATGCTTTTTAGCAGAATTATAGAACCTTTCATAATCTAAAGGTGAGTCAACTGAAAATACAGAATTAACCTTTAGACCATATTTCGATTTATTTCTTTCGCAATATTGTGCGTATTTTAAAGCTCTTGTACCACTTGATGAAATCCCTCCAATAAATATATTTTGTTTTGGAATATTATAATTATTTATTGCTTCATTAATCATATTATCTAATAAAATCAGCCCTGAATCATCATAATAAAGCTCAGGGAAATAATTAGAAGTGACTGTATAAAGAATTGCCAATCCATTATCTAAAGCTAAATCTCTCCACTTATAATGTGAAGTATTCTTAGCTTCATACTTGGGTAATTTACTATAGTCGCGAACTACAAGACCTTTTATTTCTTTTTGATTAGGAAGTATTATAAGTGAGCAATTATAACTAGAATCACTTGGGTTGTAGTAATTATACTCGAAATTATGAGCGTATATAGAAGATGTAGTGATTATAATTAAAAAATATATTTGTAATTGTTTTGTCATGATAAATAAATTTCGATTTATTAATTTTTATAAGATTCTAGACTTTCAGAAATTTCAATAATAACATTCTGTAATTTTTCAGGTTCTGTATTGAAAACAGTATGACCCGAGTCTGTAAACCAATAGAATTTTTTAATTTCTGCTTCTAAGTAATTGAAGTACTTTTTCGTTAGAAGATGAATTTCTTGTTTATCACCATTTCCTTCAATAAAAAATACTGGACATTTTAATACTGATACTTTTTCAAATAGATTCTTTTTTGAGGCTTCAAGTACTAATGGGAACCATATTTTCATCCACTTATAATAGATCTCTCTAAAATCTTCTTTCGATGCAAATTCCTCACCATTATGAATAAATAACCATTTTTGTTGGAGGTATAAATCATTTTGTTCTTCCAAAGGTATTTTTATTGTTTCTAATTCAGATATCGCTAAAGAATCATTTTTACTCTTTGCCCATGACTTTAACATTGATACTGTTAATCTTGTATTCTCATGTTGGTTAATAACTGGACTTATTGGGATAAAAGCGTGAATCAAATCTGGGTACATAGAAACAAAAGGGAATGCTATTTCTGACCCCCAAGAATGGGAAACCAAATAGATTTTCCTCTTACTATATTTTTCTAATAGAAAAGAGACTATTTCGTAGGTATCACTAATTAATAAATCTAATGATAAATCTACATTACCACTATTTAGCTCCTCCGTTTTACCAGATTTCCTTTGATCCCAATGAACAACAATAAACTTTTTAACTAATTCATCATTAAACGTATTTGCACTTCCTATTAAAGACCTTCCAGGTCCTCCATGGATAAAAAGTAGAATTGGACTAGCTTTATTATAATATTTCGAATTTACATATTGGTTTATCCCGCCTATCCTAACTATCTCCGAAGTATCCGTCATAGTTTCGCTGTCACACAATCCAATGTGAATATTGAAAGATAAGAGAAAGAGTGTAAAAAATGTTCTAATTATTTTTGTTTTAAAATTCATTAAGTCGGTATTTGGATGTATATTCAATGTTAAATACAATCTTAAATAAAAAAAGTTGCAACTTCAATCTAAAATAATTGGAGTATAATAAAAATGAACCAATTCCAAGGCACTTACGAGCTAATAGAAAAATATAGTATCCGAGTAGATGGCTCCAAAATACACCCGTGGGGAGAAGATGTAAAAGGTATGATAATATATACCGACATACATGTTTCAGCTCAGTTGGGTGTAAAAAAGCGAAAAACTTTAACTGATTTTAATTTTAGAAATGCTACTGAGCAAGAAGCACAAGAAGCATTCACCACTTATATAGCTTACTTCGGGACTTACGAAGTCAAGGATGGTTACGTTATTCATAATGTTCTACAGAGTTTATTCCCTAATTGGATAGGCCATAAAGTAAAGCGCTACTACCGATTCGAAGGGGATTTTCTTCACTTAGAAGCTAAAGAAATAGCAAAAACTACAGGTTTAGATAAAACAGTGTTAGTATGGAGACGGTTGTCATAACAACTAAAATATGAATATAATAGCATCGTCTTAGCAAAGACAAAATTTGTTACACTGGAGTTAGTTATGGGAATAGAAAAGTACAGCAAAGCAGAGCAGGGTTATGGCGAGTTCAACGGTGGGGCGATAGTCGAAAACAAACCGATTGGCTTTCCTCAAAATGGAGGTGGCGGTAGTCATCCATATTCAAACCTATTTTATTGGGCGAAAGCTGATACTGTAAACGGCAGTACAATAGGTGAACATCCGCATCAAGCATTCGAGATATTATCATTCGTATTGGAAGGTGATATAGAGCATTATGACAATCACAACAATAAGTGGTTCCCACTGAGTAAAGGCGATGTGCAGGTTATAAAATCCGGAAGTGGAATATATCACGCTGAGAAAATGAACCCTGGAGCTAGTATATTTCAGATATGGTTTAATCCTGACATTCAGGTAACGCTCAAAAATAAAGCTGAGTATTCAGACTATAAAAAAAGCGTTTTCACTGTAGTAGAGAATGATAGCTATTCTACTAAGATTATGATTGGGAATAATTCACCCATCGAATTAGTAAGTGAGGGCGTAGAAATACAAGAGATTACAGCTAAATCAGATTTCGAATTAGAATTGAACTCTGATAGATATCATTCATTCTACGTGCTATCAGGTGAGGCTAAGTTGAATGGGTTAAAAATAGTTCAGGACGATTTTATAAAGATTAGTGACGAAGGAAAAGCAAGCTTTACTAATCAAAGTGGTTTAAAATTGTTTTATATTTCAAACCCTAAAGAATTGACACATAGAACATATTACGAAAGTAATTTGAGTAGATATCAGTAATTATTAGCTTTTACAATTATTTTTTTATCTAGCCCTTCCGATTTAGTTCAGAAGGGCTTTTTGTTATTATGGTTGTTGAAATTCCCCTTTTTCCAAAAGGGGTGGCTCCCGCTATAAGCGGGAGACGGGGTATTTACATATCCACAAAATTTGTTATTATATGATTCTTTAAATCCCGGATTACATTATCCAGATTATACTTTAGATCCAAATCAGAATATCTTATAACTTTTAAACCAAGACTTTTTAAATATTTGTTTCTAATCTCTTCATCTTCCAATTTTTCATTGTGACAAACACCATCTATTTCAATTACAATCCCAAGTTTTTTAATATAAAAATCAACTATGTAATTTCCTATTATCTTCTGTCTGTCGAAGTCTAGATCAAGTATTTTCTTTCGTTTAACTTCATTCCAAAAATAGTACTTCTGACAAAATACTCTATTTACGAAGCTCCTTTGCTCTTTGTTTTAGTTGAGGGTTTGAAGGTAGATTTACTATTTTTTGTTTGAATCTATAGCTGCTCATATTGTATTGGTTTTAATAATTTAACACCCCGTCCTGCTTCGCAGTCCACCCCTCTTTTAAAAAAGAGGGGAATCGCTCCTTCTCCATACCATTGAAGCCATAGCGGTAGTCATCGCCTGCGTTGTAGGTTGCGTTGGTGCCGTACGACTTGCCGTAGGGGGGTACATATTGCTAATGTTCTTGATGTCTGCGAAGTACTTCCAAAAGTTCATAGAACCTGAGGTATAAGTTGGGACTGGGTCTTTCACATCGCTTATCACTGTTCTTACGTTTCCTAAGTGGTCCTTAATTTCATATCTACGGAAATCTGGTATTCTTTGTTGCGTTTGGTAAGTACCACCTACACCATTCATTAAAAGTGTGTCTCTCATCAGTGTTGGTGGTGGGCTAGCACCGTAGTCGTTTAGGGCATACATGAACTCCAAGACAATTATCCTAGTAACCCACTAGGTGTAATTAAATTTAAAATATTGGCGATGATAACTAAAATATAAAATAAGAATATAAGAATGTTTATCCAATATATAATAGTAAATTTACTAGCCAGTTTCTTAAACTTCTTAAACTTCTTAAGAAGATGAAGATTAAAAAAGAATTTGAGAATAAAAGTAATTAAGACAAATGGTCTTACTTTTTCAGTTATTTGTCTAAAAAGAACCATTTCATATCGCTTAATTGAATTAATATCCTCTAAAAAAAAATTAGGATACCCAAATAAGAGATAAAACAAATCATAGGAATGAAATGTTGTTATTAGTAATAAAATATTTATACTTTGTAGTATATATATTTTATTAAAGTTTTTAGGAACTTCTTCTGATTTTACCATATATTAATTATCCCCTACTTTTAAGATTAACAACTCATTTCTTCGCATTCTTTTTCAGTTAATGATTTACTATATATAGAAATATACTCCGTACTAGGGAAATCTTCTACATCTCTATTATAATTATACCAGTCTAATATTTTCATAATTATTACCTTATGATTTCCCAATTTTTATTATAAGTTACAACCTTCACTTTTCCTGTTCCCCCACCGAATCAACTAACATATTTAAGAATGGCAGACATTTGTCATAATTAAGTTCATAGTAGTTTACTCCCAAATTAATATTATCATAGTAATTCGATTGGTGTTCTTTGTAGTATTTCTCAGACTGAATGCCCCAAGCCATTTCGCCTATATTCTGAGCTAAAAACCATTTTTCGAGCAATCTTGCAGCTCTTCCATTTCCATCGGAGAAGGGATGAATATGAACAAACACCAAATGTATCATAGAAGCATGATAGAAAATTTCTTCAATTGTCAAGTCCGCTATAAGAAGCTCAGAAATATCATCGAAAAACTCGTGCATTTTAGCCGGTACAAACTCCGGTTCTAATGCCAAATAAACAAGCCCATCAGAATCGAAAACGCCCATCTTTTCATTTCTATATTCACCTTGTTTACTTTTGATTAGTAGGTTCTGAGATAGTAATCTATGAGCGGCAAGAAAATTGTCTTGATTGAGCTTATTTGATTTAGCATACTGATAAGCTGCCACCAAATCATCAATCTCGTCCAGATCCTTATCTGGTTTAAATCTCTTTTTACTCAACTGCGAATTCATATAAGAGTTGAGGTCTATACTATTACCTTCTATATTAGACGAGAAAACCGCCGATGCTTGTATCCTATAACCCAAGTCAATATCGGTAGTGTTTGAATTTAATTCATTGATAATAGATTTCAAGTCTATACTTAGACATTTAGAATATTCATCAATATATTTTCTATTCGAAGGTATCATAAACACAATATAAGTTTTTTATATCAAAACTTACTCACCAATTTGGCCTTATATAATGCTAGGAATTAATTAAATTGCAAGATATAATTTAAACTAGGAAAAATTAATTTTATGAAAAGAATATTAGTAACAGGAGCTTACGGTCAAATAGGAACCGAATTGGTAAACGAATTAAGAAAGAGATATGGTGGCGAAAATGTTATTGCTACAGATGTTAGAGACAATGCACCTTCTTTAATTGCAGACAACGGCCCTAATGAAGTTCTTAATATAATGGACAAAACGGCTATAGATAGTGTGGTTGACAAATACAATATAGACACTATATTTCACATGGCAGCTTTGCTATCAGCCACAGGTGAGAAAGATCCTTTCCTATGTTGGGATATAAATATGAATGGTACTATCAATATCATCAAAACAACTATAGAGAAAAAAATCAAGAAAATATTCGTACCTAGTTCTATTGCTGTATGGGGACCAGGCGTAGAGACTATCAATACTCCTCAAGAATCAGTATTACAACCGACCACTATGTACGGCGTGACTAAAGTTAGTGGCGAAATACTAAGCGACTATTTTGTTAAAAAGCAAGGGCTAGATATCCGTGGGCTTCGTTACCCAGGTATTATCTCATCAGAGACTTTGCCGGGTGGCGGTACTACTGACTATGCCGTAGAGATATTCTACGAAGCAGTTAAACATCAGAAATATGATTGCTTCTTGAAGGAAGACGCTACTTTGCCAATGATGTATATGCCAGATTGTATAAAAGCTACTATAGATTTGATGGAAGCTGATTTTGATAGATTAAAGCATCATTCTAATTTCAATGTGGCTGCGGCAAGTTTCTCACCGGCTGAGTTAGCGGCAGAGATTAAAAAGCATATTCCAAATTTTGAGATTACATACACTCCTGACTCCAGACAAAAGATAGCTGAATCGTGGCCACAGGTAATAGACGATAGCGCAGCTCGTGCAGAGTGGGATTGGTCACATGAGTTTGATTTGGAAAAAATGACTAAAAATATGGTCGAAGTATTAACAGAAAAACATAAAAATGGCTTGATTTGATTCCACAGGGAAAAGATATTAAAGTGCTTATAATAGCTGCTATTATCTTAGTACCTATTATTTTTTTTCCTGCTTCATCTGACTTATCAGTATTTATGTTAGGTGGAAAAATTTTAGCGGAAGGTGGAGAATTATACAAAGATTTCTTTGACCTCAAAGCTCCACTTACCTATTACTTCTTTGCACTATTAGATATGATTACAGGTGGTAATATAATTGCAACTAGAGTTGTTGATTATATTATTACACTTTCCTTTGTGATTAGTGCAAATTACATTTTATTCAAACTGAATATAGACAGAGCCATTCGTTGGATTTTTGTAATAGGATTTTCTGCAAGTTATGTTACTCTCAACAATAGCAATACTATGCAGTGTGAAACTTTAACATTTTTGCCAATAATCTTGTATTTCTATCAAGTCGTAAAACCAACTAAAAGCTCCACCATACTAAAAGGTATATTTTTAGGCATAATAGTATCTTTCAAATATTCGCTTGGTATTATATTCATCGCAGATATTATTTACAATTTAGTTTATTCTAGGTTCGGTTGGAAAGAATTGAGATCAAAATTGATTGAAATTTCAATAGTTGTACTATTCGTAATATTAAGTTTTTTACCTACTATATGGCAAGGAAATACTGAATACTTAGATGGTCTATTCGCATATTTAGATAAATATAAATCGCATCCACCAATAAATTTGGGGTTCATAAAGGATTATATAAAAGGACTTGGCTACTTGTTTGGTGATTCTTACTCACTGTTATTCTCAGCTGCAGCTATTTTTAGTATTGCAACAATTGATAATAAGGATAGTAATACTCAGAAAGTATTCAACTATATTTTATTATTTTTCATTTTACTTTTTGTCTCATTTCTGATAGAAAGAAAGACAAACCTTTATCAATTCAGTCGTGTCTATCCTTTCTTAGTATTACTCACAGCATACGGGATTCGAAACTTATTTAATATTATTCGTTCTAAAAACAAAATTGCATTAGTGTTCTTGCTGTTCTTTGCATTGTTCCTTTCACCCTTACCAAGATTGATTAACACATTGAAAATACCAATTGACTATATCTTCAATAATGATAATTATATCTATAACTTCTCTTACGGTGGAGGTACAAGTAACTATAACTCTATGTATAAACTAAGAGAATACACCCAAAATAAAGGGAAGAACTTTATATATATAAATTCGGGAAGTCATCAGTATCTCCGATTAATAGATAGTTATTACAAGTTTCCTCTATCGGCATTCTATCTGGGCGATTACGAGAATAGTCGTATCCGAATTGAAGTTTTACATGATATGAGAAATAAAGATTACTTGATAGTACAGAATGATGATAATCACTATGAGAATTTTTTCAATGAGCTTTCAAGCTATGACAATATGATGAGAATAGAAGAGTTCAGAAATCTAATAACTAAAGATTTCGAGCTTGATACATTACTTGATGGTCGATACTATATATACAATAGAAAATAAATAATGATAGATTTAGGAAACATATTAGACAAAAGTATTTGGAAGTACTTTTTAGCGGCAGCTATTATACTCTTGCCTACTCTTGCGTTCCCTATATCTTCTGACTTATCGGTATTTATGCACGGAGGCAGTATAATAGCCAACGGTGGAGGTCTATTCCAAGATTTCTATGATATAAAACCGCCTTTTATATACTATCTATTCGCAGGTATAAACTCTATTTTTGGTGATAATGTAATAGCTTTCAGGGCATTTGATTTTCTATATCAATTAGTTTTCTTGATTACTACATCGTATTTACTAACCAGATTAGAATTCAAGACTATAGTAATTAAAGCGTTCCTAATCTTATTCCCTTTGAGTTATACAATACTTAACTATAGAGATATATTTCAAACTGAATCGCTGGCCTTTATTCCACTTATACTGTATTTCTATTATATGGTTAGAAATACTAACACTTTCAAGCAACACTTAATAATGGGTATTGTACTTGGGATAGCTATAGCTTTCAAATATACACTTGGAATAGTGTTCATCGGTTATTTGGTCTATTTCTTCAAAGAATCAGGTAATAGAAAATTTAGATTGCCTTTAATTCAGTTGTTAGTAGCTTTTTTAGTTCTGTTCCTGAGCTTTTTACCTCTATTGATTAGTGGTGCATTAGATGGATTCTTAGATACGAATAACTATCTAGCAGAATACGCTAAATATCCCCCAATAGGCATAGGTCTTGCAAAAAAGATGTTAGAGATACTATCATATAATTTTGGAACTATGATTTCTGTAAGTTATTTATTCTTGTTCCTACTAGCTTCATTAATTTTCAAAGATGAAAAATATCAAACTATTAAGAAATATTTATTATTATTTTGCTTTCTTCTTTTCTTATCAGTACTAATAGAAAGAAAGATAAACATGTATCATTTGATTCGGTTCTACCCCTATTTTATGATAATAGTTAGTATTGGATTTGTTTATTTACTTGAGAATTTCCGTTTCGGCAAG
Source organism: bacterium (assembly GCA_030426865.1). GTDB lineage: Bacteria > Bacteroidota > Ignavibacteria > Kapaibacteriales > UBA2268 > PGYR01. The sequence goes on from JAUHXN010000061.1 coordinate 8,829, forward strand.
AACATATCAACTTTCGTGATTGTTGCTATGTTTTTAATACTCAGTCCATTATTAAGGTTAGTAAATACTTATAAGATTGCTTACAATAGAGTATTTAACAACGAAGCTTATTTATCTTATTATACTAATGATAAACCATTCAATATCTTAGGACATCATATTGAGATAGCTGATTACATTAACAGTAAAAATGAAGAGAAATTCTTATTTATGAATACAGGTGGAAACCAAACTGTTCATTACCTGAATTTTGATTATAAGTACAAGTTCCCCCATAGTGCCTTTCATTTATCACCAAAGGCGCCTTTATCGTATAAAAAAGCATTCGAAGAAGACTTGCTCGATGCTAATATTATAGCTATTGATAGTAGTGATGACATTTACATGATCTTCCTATCAGAAGGGAGTAGCTACGATCTATTTTTTGGTGATGAAAAATACGCTAATTATATAGAGAAGAACTTTACACTAGACACTATATTGCTTGATAGATATTTCATTTACGAGAGGAAAAACTAATGAAATATTTCCTTGATAAATATGATTCATTAGCTTTAGCATTAGGTTTATTAATACTAAGTATAGCTATGTTTTTCCCAGTTTCATCTGATATGGCTACTTTTATTCAAGGAGGTATGATACTTAATAATGGTGGCACACTTTACGTAGACTATTTCGATGTTAAACCACCTTTTGTGTACTATTTCTTCGAATTCCTTTACTCTATATTTGGTAAAAATATAACTCTTTACCGACTATTTGACTTCGTTTATCAAACAATATTCTTACTTTCTTGTATTTATATATTCGAAAAATTAGATTTCAGAAAAAATGCCATTCGGCTATTCACTGTATTAATGCCAATGGCTTATGTTACACTCAGCTTTCCCCATACTTTCCAAGTAGAAAGCTTATTATTTCTACCACTTATTTGGTATTATTACCTTAGTAGTAAATCGAATAGTAGTATTACAAACAATATTCTAAAAGGTCTTTTGTTAGGACTAGCGATTAATTTAAAATATACTTTTGGGATACTGTTACTAGCAGATATATTGTATCTTATTATTCAAAGAAAGAATATAAAAGCTATAGCATTTAATACTATTATCCAGCTATCTATTGCATTTTTAGTTACTTTAGCCCTATTCTTACCAGTTATTTTGTCAGGGAATTTTAACTCTTTTATCGATTTTTTCGATTACATGAAGGAATATAGTAATTACCCTTCTCTTGGATTTAGTTGGTTGCAAAATACGATTAAGTTCGGAACTGCATTTTTTACTGAGAATTACTCACTAGTTCTATTTCTAGGCGCCTTATATACTATATTTAAAATAGGTACTAAAGATCGAGAAGTAGAGAACATAGTGTCTGTAAAGGGATTGCTCGTATTTGCTTTGGTATTGTTTACTTCGGTAGTAATTGAGAGAAAGTTACTGATATATCACGAACAGCGTTTATTTCCTTTTCTTGTTATGCTGTCTTCTGTTGGGCTATATTTGATTTTTGCAGAGATTAAATACTACAAGAAACTTACAATTGCAATGATTTTATTCGTAACAGTATTTTTTAGCCCTATACCTAGAGTTATAAATATACTTAAATTTCCTTTAGGGGTAATTAAAGTAGGAGAAAGAGAATTTTACTCTACTCTTATCGAAGGCAACGAAGGGCGAATACTCAATAAACACTTCGCTGTAGCAGATTATATTAATGAAAACATAAAATCTGACAAAGTACTTTTGATCAATACTGGCGGTAATGAGATGATTTGTTATTTTGAATTTGATTATAAATACTCATTTCCCCAATCTGCATTTTACTTAAATGATAAAGCACCTGAGTATCTAAAAGAAAAAGCATTCGTAAATATAAAAGATGCTGAGACTATCATACTTCAAAATAATGACCATTCACATATTATGTTCTTCAATGATGATACATCATTATCATCAATACAGAAGAATTTGGTAATTTGGGATTATATTGTGACAAATTTCAAACAAGACACTATAATAGAAGATAATTTCTTGATATTCGAAAGAAATTCTTCGAAATAGGTTTAGAGCAAAAACAACAAATGAACTTCTTATTTTATTTATTATACACACTTTACTTTGTAGGAGTATTCCAACTCTTTAGCATTGGTAATTTTGGTATATCACCTGCTTACCCTGTTATTGCGTTAATATTCTTTTTCTTCATAGTAAAATTTGTAACCAATAAAATAACTATGAATCTGAACCCAATATCGAGCGTTAAAGCACTAGTTATGCTACAAATAGCTGCGGGTTTATCGTTTATGTATGTGTTATCTGACCATCATGCAGAAAACATACAATTCATTAAAACATATTGGCATTTTTTATTTTTAACCTCATTCCCTATTTTCTTAGGGTTATTCAAAATAGAGAATAAAGTATGGGTAAATATATTTCGTCTTTGGCTTTACTTTTCTATAATTATAAATATATTTGGTATCTATCAGTTATTCGCCCGAGCTTATGATTTGCCACTGGCTTGGATAGACCTTACTAATGCTAGTTTGACTGCTTTGGATGATACAAACGAACCATACCAACAGTTAAGTTTGAAATTCAAAAATTTCTATCGTGCTACATCTATATTTTCTGAGCCGTCTGCATTAGCTGGTTATAACCTAACTATTATAGGTTTTATGATACTACCATTGTTCAAATCTGAATCAATGAAATTATTCAAATCGAGAAAATTATTAACCTTTATTTTTATACTATCTGCGTTGTCACTATTTGTCACTTTTTCTTTGACTGGAGTATTAGGGCTCTTCTTTTTAGCATTTGCTTATTTTATTTATAACAAAGGCATAAACTATAAGCGGATACTTCAGATTCTAATCGCAGTTATGATTATAATAGTAATCGGCGATTTCTTT
>JAUHXN010000381.1 GCA_030426865.1 bacterium
GATGTACATTCCTGCTGGGAGTTTTATAGATGAAAATGGTAATGAAGCAACAGGTGAGGTGGAGTACGAATTAAAAGAAGCTTTAAGTGCTGATGAAATCATTCAAGCGGGTTTAAGTAGTAAGTCTGGCGATAAGCTGTTGGAAAGTGCTGGAATGTTTTATGTTAATGCTCGTCAAAATGGAAAGTCATTAAAGATTAATCCTGATAAAGGAATTTACACTGAAGTTCCATCTGATGAGGTAAATCCAGATATGCAATTGTTTGAAGGAAAACGAATGACAGATGGTTCAATTGATTGGGTTGACCCAAAACCGCTTGATAAATTTTTAACACCAGTAGATATTCATTCGTTGAATTTCTATCCACCAAAGTATGAATCAAAGTTAGCCGAATTAGGACGTGATGCTTCTGATAAAAATAAAGTATACAAAGACAGTTTGTATTATTCGTTTTCATGGGAAGCCATTGGTGTAGAAGATATTCAAAGAATGTTAGATAATATGTTAGATACAATAGTTGTCAGTGAAGGTGAGGTTCCAGATTCAATGTTGGGTAGAGAGGATGAAGCATTAGCTATGGGTATGATTCGAAGTGATACAACGGTTGTAGATGAAAGGTATTTTCCACCAGAAGGTGAGGATTCAATAAGGTCTCGAGGAATAAACCCAGCAAAAATTAAAACCATATGGAGTGATGAATTTAAGAATACATTAATTGCTACAAGAGAATTTGAAGAACGATTGAAGACCATCTTTGGAACTTGTAATGATGCTATATTGGATTTATATGTGAATAATATAAACTTAAATCTCTATGAAATTGATGAAAAAGCAGCTTCAATGACTTCAGGTGAAATAAGAGCTAAATTCTTAGCGTTTGCATCTCGCAAAGATGGTAAGGTTGATATCGACAATAAACGAGTTCAACAATTGCAAACGCATTACAAGAGAAAACAAAAGTTAATCGCTGAAGCCGTAGCTAAGACTAAAAGAAAATTTGACGAAGAGCAAAAGCAATTGACTAACAAAGTTCAAGAAGAAAGAACTCAACATTATAAAGATGAGGTAAAGCGTAAGTCAGATAATTTCGTTGAAGAGTTTAATGTTAATCTCAGAGATGCTTATCGCCAATTAGGCATGAAAAAACCTAAAAGATATGATGCAGAAGGAATCTATCGTTTAACACTAAAAACAGGTGGATGGAAGAATGTTGATGCTTATGTAATGGAGAGTGTTGCCAACCGAGAAACTCTTGATTACACTGATCCTGAAACAGGTAAAAAAGCAGTAATCAAGTACGAACCTATATTTGTTTCAATTGCAGATGAAAGTAGTTATGATAGAGTGCTCGTTTACCTCTTGCCGGATAAGCTGAATAGTTTTATGAGAATGAAAAAGGAAGGGAACAAGTACACTGAAAAATTAAATGAGTTGATGAGTAATAGATTGATTTGTTTAGCATATAAAGGTGAACAAGCATATTTTTATTCCAATTATAAAGTACAGCCGAAAGCTTATGAGAATATTCAATTAGAGCCTATTTCTCAAAAGGAGTTGAAACAACAACTTTACAGAACCAATAATAAGCAAAGAAAAAATATGCTCAAAGAATTAGAGTATCAATTAATGGAGGTAAAAGAAAGTAAGCGACAAGAATATTTAGCTAATAGAAGAAAGTTTAGAAAAGAAATTGAACGAGCTATTTTTCCTTGTAGCTGGATGAATGTTAAGGTTGTAGAAGAAGTTGCTGAAGAGCCAGAGGTTGAAGGAGGAAATGAATAAAAAAGAAGGTTATTATAATGCTCCATTATTATGATAACCTTCTAAACTTATCATGGAGCCAACAAACTCATGGAATTTATCCTCTAATGAATCATCTGCTTTCACAATTATATATAACCCTGCATCTTTTCTAAATAGTTGCATATCCATTCTGCTTCTATTTTTATGTCTCATAATTATGGCTGTATCACCATCTATATTTATTACTTCATAATTGGAAATAATGCCAGAAGTGTCCATATCTGCTGTGAAAAAATCGACAAACTGTTGAGTAGTATATATTGAATCTTTTTCGGGACCTAATGTAATTTTGTAGGTGTCATTATTTGTAGAGTCGTAACATAAATATGCTGCAACTTTCATGCTGTCAGATTGATGCCAATATTTAATGGTATTAGAATCTACCTTCAATTCACATGGACAAGATATAGCTATTTTTATATCTTCCAGTTTTTGGTGTACTCTTGTGTTCTTAGTACAGCCAACTACAACACATAAAATGATTAGATATGGTAAAAGGTTTTTCATTAATAAACCTTTTTAGATGTTATTGATTGAATTG
>JAUHXN010000382.1 GCA_030426865.1 bacterium
GGGGGGGAATAGAGTTAAAAGAGTAATAATGTATGATAAGTTTAATAAACTTCATGAAGATGGTACACCTTCAGTCTATGGATTTGAATATGACTACACTAATCCAAATGGTAATAGTAGTGGTGTTGCTAGCAACGAACCAGTAACTGGTAATGAATCAAGTCCACTTATTGAGTTATTAAGTTATCGATACCCTCAAACACAATATGAAAGATCAATAAATGGAAAAGATAAAGATCAATTCTTTTCTCCATTAGGAGAAAATTTCTTGCCTTCGGCTAGTATAACATACTCAAGAGTAATAAAGAGAAGTTTACCAATCTATGATGCAGATTATAACGCTAGCTCAACTGGTTTTACAGTGTATAATTTTTTTACCTCAAAGGACTTTCCTCAAGTTAAAGATTATGGAATAAATATTGGTTCAAAACCTTTAAAAGGATTTTCGTTTACGAAACAGTACAAAGAGGAGTCTGTAGAACCCGTTTTTCCTAACCCATTTACTTCAATAGATAAAACAAGTTTTCTAGGTAATCAATCATATCATATTCTTAAGACTAAGTTTGATGGTGTCCCCAAAAGTATATTTACTTATTCTGGAAATTATAATGATCCATCAACTTGGTCTGTATCAAATTTTGTAAAATATAATTATTTAAAACCTGGAGAATCAGTTCCTCTATTTAAAGGGTTTAATTATACACAATCTCTAGGTAATCCTCTTCAATTTGAGTGCGGAATACCTGGACTTGATATTGAAACGGTTATTGAAAATAAAAAGGTAATTGAGAAACTAACGAACTCATTACAACAACATTGGGATATAGATTTGATAGCTTCATTAGGTATACCTTTTCCGTTACCAACAGTTAATCCGCATTATACTGATATATCAAAAGTTTTAGAAACTAATGTTGCTACTAACTTATATACATTTCCTATTATAGTAAAATCCATTGAAACATTAGATGATGGACAATATCAGAAGATTGAAAATGTAGCTTATGACCATAAAACAGGTAACCCAATAATTAAAAGAAGTAGTGATGAGTTTGATAATGTTAGTATCCAAAATCAAGAACATATAGGGACTTACTTAAATTATAGTTTCCCAGCAAGTTATAATTACAATAGTTTTAATAAGCTCTCAAGAATATTAGAGTTAGAGAATATAGAGTTTAATTTGAATGGTAATTTATTAACTTTAGCCTCTGGAACATTAAATCTCAAATTAAATGACTATTTAACAAAAGGCGATGAAATTTTGTTGTGGACACCATTTCACCCAACATATGGTGTTAAATGTGTTGTTAGTAATGTTAATGAAACAGAAATTACATTTTTGCAAATTGAATTTGGTTTTATAATTGGGGAACCTGTAAAAATTAAAGTTATTAATTCCAATTTAAATAATAAAACATCCACTTTAATGGATGTTATCAGTACATACAATACATCTCAAAGTATTTCTATTTGTGATAACTTAATTCCAAATGAATTTACACATGTTAATCAATTATATTTTGAAGAATTCTCAGACAAAATGAATGATTTAAAAAACACTTTAAATTCACAAATATTAAATGCTATAACTTTGGGTAATTATTCTCCCTTACTAATTGATTTTACTGGAATTGATTTAGACATTTATGACATATTAAATGGTCCTGAAACTATCAGTGACACTTCTAAATTCCAATTCAAAGTCTATCTTGATACGACAATAAATAATGTTTTTCCATTAGATAGCATTAATATAACATTGGAATACAATAATAAAAATCAATTAAAGAAATATCCCTATATACCTACTGAACATAACCTAATAAATAACCTAAATTATTCACTAAATGATATATGGAATAAGAATTTGAATAATCTACTTGAAGATTTTATATTATTCGAACAGTGTAACTCGAATGATTCATTAAATCAATTTTATTCAAACTACTTTTTAGGAGAGTTAGACTCGAATAGTTATTCTAAATTCGTTAATTACTCAAATTTATATAAGTTAAATAATGAGAACTACTTAATATTTAATCAAGATTCTTTAAGCAATATTTATAAAAAAGGTTTTGAATTATTAAAGGATTCAAATAATATTCATCTATTTTACTCAAATCGGGACTTAGATACTTTAAATCAATTAGGAGATAAAAAACATTCTAATCTATCATACTTTAATTCTACATTTGTTAATGATACAAATTCAAATAAATTTCAAATAGAAATAATAAAGTATTTGAAGCCAGATTGTAGTTCGTCTGACTCTCTTAATTGTTTTAAACAAGATTGTAGGGATACTCTAT
>JAUHXN010000062.1 GCA_030426865.1 bacterium
ATTATCTCTATTATTTTTTATGGCTTTTATTCCAGCAATTTGAGATTCACGTACTTGAACATTATCTACTTCAAGTATATCGAACTCATAGTTATCTTCAACTTTATATTTGTTGATAGCCACGATTGTCTCTTCACCCGAATCAATGCGGGCTTGCTTTTTAGCAGCAGCTTCTTCTATTTTTAATTTCGGCATTCCCGACTCTATTGCTTTTGCCATTCCCCCGAGTTGCTCTATTTCCATTATCAAATCCCAGGCTTTATCGTAAAGCTCTTTAGTCAGAGTTTCAACGTAATAAGATCCGCCAAATGGGTCTATGAAATCAGTGATTCCAGTTTCGTTTTGTAATATCAATTGAGTATTTCTTGCAATCCTAGCACTCGAATCTGTAGGTAAAGCTATAGCTTCGTCAAATGAATTAGTGTGCAGAGATTGTGTATGGCCTATAGCTGCAGCCATTGCTTCAATGGTTGTTCTAGCTATATTGTTAAGTGGGTCTTGCTCTGTCAAACTCCAACCAGATGTTTGGCTATGAGTTCTCAATGACATAGATCGCTCATTTTTAGGGTCAAATTGCTTAATTAACTGTGCCCAGATTAATCTACCAGCTCTCATTTTAGCTACTTCTGTGAAAAAATTCATCCCTATACCCCAAAAGAATGAAATTCGAGGAGCAAAGTCATCTACTGAAAGTCCAGCTTTTATACCAGCTCTGATATATTCTAATCCGTCAGCTAAAGTGTATGCTAGCTCAATGTCTGCTGTCCCACCAGCTTCTTGTATATGATACCCACTAACAGAAATTGAATTAAAATTCGGCATATTTTTACTTGTATATTCGAATATATCCGAGATAATTCTCATCGACATTTTAGGAGGATATATGTAAGTGTTTCTCACCAGATATTCTTTTAGGATGTCATTCTGTATTGTTCCACTTAGTTGTTCAGGTCTAACACCAGATTCTATTGCGGCTGCAATATAGAACGCCATTATAGGTATTACTGCTCCATTCATAGTCATAGAGACAGATATACTATCGAGTGGAATATCTTTGAATAGAACTTTCATATCTTCGATACTATCTATTGCTACGCCTGCTTTTCCAACATCACCTTCTACTCTTGGATTGTCACTATCATATCCTCTGTGAGTAGCTAGGTCAAATGCAACCGATAACCCTTTTTGACCGGCTTTAAGATTCCTACGATAAAACGCATTACTCTCTTCGGCAGTCGAAAACCCAGCATATTGTCTGATAGTCCACGCTCTTCCCAAATACATAGTATGATATGGGCCACGTAAATATGGAGGAATTCCAGATGAAAAGTCTTGTAGTTTATTATCTCTAATATCTTCAGAACTAAATTTCTCTTTTAACTCTATTCCTTCTAGTGTAGTGAAATTCTTAGCCATTTTATACTCCCACTTCTAGTTTAATTATCACTGTATCTATATTATTAAGTATAGAAGAATTATCGAATTCAGTAATATTAGCAATATTGTAGTCAGTTAACATATTTTTTAATATTCTCTCTATGTCACTATTTCCATTTACTATAACTAAATCAGGGTCAAATAATTTGATTGCGTTAAAGGCATCTTCTACTAACTCAAATTGACTACTTACTTGAAATGGTATATTATATGTATTCAAAGCCATTAATAAAGAATCTTGATTTGTACTCTTTTCAGTGAAATTAGCTAAGTAAACTTTAGGATTGATATTGTCTATAGCCGATTTACGTGTTTCAAACTCGGCAATATTACTGGTGCTATTTATCTCGATTTCAGCTAGACTATCTTTCTTATTCTGATAAATGTTTACTCCGATTATCTTCTTCTTTTGTGAGTTTAATAATGATAACTGTTGTTCTTTATAATCATTACACTTTTTTAATATCAACTCTTTAATTATATTTTCAGAATCAAGATTAGAAATTTCTTCATTTATTTCGTTTACGGAATTGACAAAATCTGCTGTAAGGTTTTCAATTAGATATGACCCAAAGAGAGGGTCTTTTACATTAGATAGATAGCTTTCTTCATTCAATAGCAATAGGATATTATCAGTAATTCTATTTCCAAATTCATCATTCTCTCTTAAGTAATTATAAGGGAGTAAATTCACCTTGTCAGCTCCACCTATTATGGCAGACATTGCCTCTGTTGTAAGTCTTATCAAGTTATTCTCTACGTCCGAATAAGACTTGTTGTATAAACTGCTATTTGCAATTATAGCAATATCTTCTCTTCCCAAGTCAGATAGTATATGTCTGATAGCTCTAAATTTAGCAATAGATAAAAAGAAATTCGGATCTATACGTACATTAATTTGTTCATTCTTTTCTGAATTCTTAATTAAGTAAACTAAAACAGCAACTTCTAAATCTGACTCACAGGGCAAATCTGTCCAATTGTCTAATGAGTAAATTTTATTTTTTGGGAATTTTTCAGTAAAGCTCAAATCAAATGCTTTAGTTACTTGACTTCTATCATAAATAGATTTTATAGTTATTTTGGAGCTAAGTTTCTTAGTCAATAATGAATCTATATCATTATTTTTAAGCGTTGATTGAGCGGCAATTTTCCAACTTTCAAAATCTATAGTTTGGAATTCCGAATGAATTTTTTCTTTTAAATTTTCCATAATTTTTATCTCAAAAAAAAAGCATACTAATTAAATAAGTATGCTTTTCGTATTTTCAAATATCAATATTAGTTTTCACTATTTAGGTGTTCTAAAAAGAATAGCATCACCGTAAGCTAATAGTCTATAATCATTTTTAACAGCATGTTTGTAAGCTTCAAAAGTTTGCTTTTTACCACCAAATGCACAAGACACAAGTATTTGTGGAGATGCAGGATAGTGGAAATTAGTCAAAAAATCAGTTACAATCTGGAAATCATAGTGTGGATAAATGAACTTATCAGTCCATCCTTTGTTAGGTTTTACTGATCCTGTTGTTAATACAGAAGCTTCCAGCGCTCTAACAACACTAGTTCCAACACCAAATATACGTTTGTTAGATTTCAAAGACTTATTAATTAACTCTGCAGAAGCTCTTGGTATTTCAAAATACTCACTATACATTCTGTGTTTAGTTAAGTCTTCAACGTCTATTGTCTCGAAAACACCTTGACCTATAGTAAGATTAACATAGGCAATTCTAACACCTTTTTCTTCTATTTTCTTTAGCATTTCTTCAGTAAAGTGAAGCCCAGCAGAAGGAGGTGCTATAGATTGCAAATGATCGTCATTACAAAATACAGTTTGATATGTAGCTTTGTCTATTTGGGCAGTATCTCTGTCGATATAATCAGGAATCGGCATCTCACCAATTTTCTCTATCTCGTCAAAAAGATTACCATCGTAAGAAAAACGAACAGTTCTACCTCTAGAAGTAGTATTGTCGATTACTTCACAGTAGAATCTATTATCATCAAAATATATTTTATTTCCGATTCTTACTTTTCTTGCTGGCTCTACCATTACATCCCAAAGCCTTTCTTCGCTTTTGAGCTCTCTAAGTAATAAGACCTCTATTTTAGCATTAGTCTTTTCTTTATTGCCAAATAATCTAGCAGGAAATACTTTAGTATCATTCAATACTAGACAATCTCCTTTACTTAATTCGCTTAATATGTCAGTGAACATTTTGTCTTTTAACTTTCCAGTTTCTCTGTCCATTACTAACATTTTAGAAGAATCCCGTGGATCTGCAGGAAACTTAGCTATTGATTTTTTAGGTAAATCATACTTAAATGACGATAACTTCATCAATTTGGGGACCTATTGGTTAATTGCGAATTGAAACAATTACAAAAATACAAATTATTTATAACTTTTACTAATTAGTATTTGCTTCTATCAAATCATAAACTTTAGCGACGTAGTCAGTTGGATTCTTAAGCTCACCTTCTATCAATAAAGCACTGCCATAAAGTTGCTCTACTATATTCTTGAAATTGTCATCTGTACCGTTCTTATCTAGATAAGCAGTCAAATTCTTTAATATGTTATGATTTAAATTAACTTCAAATACTTTTTTAGCTCCTTCGAAATTCTTATCCATCATCTTCATCATTCGCTCTGTTTGAGCATCCATACCATCCTTCCCAGCTACTATAGTACATGGTGAGTCGACTAATCTTTTAGATTCTTTTACATCAGCTACTTTATCGCCTAATATATCTTTGATAGCCGCTACTAATTTGTCTGATTCTTTGTTTTCTTCATTTTCAGTTTTTTCATCATTATCAAATTCAGCTTTGTCTATTGAAATTAACTCATATTCTTCATATTTATAAAGTTGAGGAATAACGAAAGAATCAATCGGGTCAGTTAAAAATATTACTTCAATATCATTTTTGTTAAAGTATTCCAAATTCGGATTACGTTTTGCTGATTCTAAATTTTCAGCACTTAGATAGTAAATTTTCTTAGCTTCTTTATCAGCTAGTTCTATGTATTGATCAAACGAAGTTAACTCATCTCGTTTTGAAGTTTGGAATCTAAGTAGTTTCGAAAGTCTTTCTCTATTACTGAAATCTGAGTTCAAACCAGTTTTCAGCATTGTACCGAATTCATTGTAGAATGTGTTATATTTCTCAATATCTTTTTTTGCCCATGTTTCAAATTCACTTAGTATCTTACCTGTAATTATATTTTTTATCTTTGCCATTACAGGTGAGTGTTGAGTTACTTCTCTCGATACATTGAGTGGTAAATCAGAAGTGTCGATTACTCCTTTACAAAAACGAAGGTAATCAGGTAATAACCAATCAGCATTGTCCTGAATAAATACTTTATTCGTATATAAGTGTAATGTTGTACGAAAATCATCTGCAAACATATTCATAGGGGCTTTTGAAGGGAAGAATACCAATGATTTGAAACTGACTACACCTTCTAAATCTAAATGAATATAATCGAAAGGGTCTTGATAATCGTTTGAGATAAACTTATAGAATTCATTAGCTTCTTCTTGAGTGATTTCTGATTTAGATTTTTGCCAAATTGCATCTACAGTGTTTATCTCTTCACCATTAAGGTATATTGGGTACTCTATGAAATTAGAATACTTCTTTAATATAGCTCTTACTCTTGCTTCAGTTGCAAATTCTTTGTATTCATCTTTCAACTTGAAGTATATCTGAGTACCTCTGTCTTCTTTTTTAACTTCCGTAATTTCAAATTTTTCGTCGCCCTTACTAGTCCATTTATAACCCACAGAGCCTTCTTCATAATTGCGTGTTTTTACACTAACCTTATCAGTTACCATATAGACTGAGTAGAATCCAACCCCGAATTGTCCAATTAGACTACCATCAGCTTTATCTTTTCCTTTTTTCAACTGAGCTAAAAACTCAGATGTACCAGATTTTGCGACAGTACCTAGTTGGTTTATCAAATCATCTTTTGTCATACCCAGACCAGTATCACTAATAGAGAAAGTCTGCTTTTCTTCGTCTATTTTTATATCTATTCGTAATTCTTTATCTGGCTGATATACATATTTTTCAGTAAGTTTTTTAAATCTAATTTTATTTAATGCGTCTGATGAATTAGAAACTAATTCTCTTATGAAAACTTCTGGATGTGTGTATAGAGAATGAGCAATCAGTTGTAATAATTGCTTCATTTCTGCTTTATATTCAAAAGTTTCCTTAATTTGTTTTTTAGTTTGTGTAGTCATAGCTCAACATTATTTTTATTTTTACAAAATTTCATTTCTAAAAGACGTGATGATGATTAGATTATTGATTATTTTTTTGTTTGCTAATGCATTTATTTTAGCAAAGCCAAATGTAGAAAAATACAATGCCCTTGCTAAGGATATTGATGAGCTAATTCGTACTAAAAAAATAGATAATGCTCAAGTGGGTATCAGCATCTATTCTATAGATAGAAATAAATCAGTTTACTCTCTTAATCCACAACAAAACTTTGTTCCTGCATCAACTGTCAAACTATTGACCACTTCTGCAGCTATCCATTATCTAGGGAAAAATTTTACATATAATAGTAAGTTATATCTAGATGGAAAAATAGAAGAGAATGGGGAATTCACCGGTAATATCATTATTCGTGGTTTTGGTGACCCGACGTTATCACTTGAATTCTACAAGTCCGAGAACATTATATTTGACGATTGGGTATCAAAACTAGACAGTTTGGGTATTAAATCAATAAAAGGTAATATAATTGGAGATGATAATTACTTCGATGATAATTACTATCCCTCTGGATGGGCTTGGGACGATATGAAGTATTCTTATTCTGCACAAGTAGGTGCACTGAATATATTTAATAATTCTATTGTAGCTAAAATTACTTCAGCCGATAAAAGAAATGAGATATCAAAAATCAAATTAGTTCCCAATTCGGATTTTGTTCGCATAGTAAATAATGTGAGAACTGGTTCCGAATCTGGTGTTAATGAGATTTCTTTTGAAAGAGATGCTGTAACTAATTTCTTCGAATTCTTTGGTAGCATTCCGTTTGATCCAATAAAGAAAGATACTATTTCTGAGGAAATTTCAATTGATAATCCTACTCTTTATTTTTTAAGTAATTTTAGTGATCATTTGCGACATTTTAATATCAGATTCAAAGGAGCTTTGATTGATATAGATGATTGGAATGAGACACCTGTTTACTTCAAGATCAACCAAGTGTTTGATAAACAATCCGTTACTTTGGAAGAAATAATAGAGTTTGTGAATAGAAAAAGTAATAATCTAACAGCTGAAGTTCTACTTAAGACTATAGGTAAAGAAAATGGGGGAGATGGTAGCTTTTCTTCTGGGGTTAAATTAGTAGAGAAGTTTATAAAGAATTTCTACGAAGAGGATGACTATAATCTTGTTGATGGTTCAGGTCTATCAAGATTAAATTATCTTTCACCAAATTTGATGACTAATTTACTTAGATATATTTATAAGTCTGATGACAGATCATCAATTATTAATTCGTTAGCTCAACCTGGTAAACCAGGGACGCTCGAGAGAAGAATAAAAAACTCCATAGCACAAAACCGTGTATTTGCTAAAACCGGCTCTATGAATGGAGTTTCAAATATTTCTGGTTATGTTGTTTCAGCTAGTGGTGATACTTTTGTTGTAAACTTATTTTTTAATAATTTTACTGCTCCACAAGCAGAAATAAATAATCTTCAAGACCTTATAATAATGCGTCTTGCTTCATTTGAGTAATTACTTTTCTATTAATACTCTGAATGCACTCGAGTTCCCTTTGTCATCAGATATTACTAGGCTATAAGATCCTGAAATAATATTTGATACATCGAACTGTAATACCGCTTGTCCACCTATAATCTTCTTACCATAATTAGCTACTAATCGTCCACTTAGATCAATCAATTCTAAAGAATACAATTTATTATCATTAGATTTTAAATTTATATTTAGGAAGTCCTTTACAGGATTAGGATAAATCTTCGTAGTTAAACCAGTCAATTCATTAGTAACTGAAGACTCGAAATCGAATTTGAAGCTACCTTGCTCAGAGATAATTGTCTCATCACTTTTTCTTTTACCAATTATTTGCCAAGTATAGACTTTGCTAATATCAATGTTATCTATATCATTAATACTGTATTTTGTGGTATAGTCAAACGTATCTCTGTATATCTCGCTACCACCTTTTTCAACTACTATAAGTTCTATTTCCTCTACGTTCCACATTGGTTTCCAATTTAGAATATCACTCTTTCTTACTATTTTCTCGTTTAATGGTGATATCAATTCAGGTCTAATTGGAAGCACAAATCTACCTTGCCTATTCATCCAATAGTTGGTGTTTGCTTGTAATCCGTCTAGCAATAAGTTTTCACCACCGTTGTGTTCTATTTGTAATACTGTAATACCATCTTGATTACCCAATCCAAAGTGAAGCATATTAGTACTTTGTGAAACCCTACCTGTACTTACTATACCTTGGTTTGATCTGAATAGTGCTTTCTCATTATTCGTTACTCTAGCACTATATCCTCTAGGTACAGTTTCTTTATCAATTCTTAAGTTGAGAAAATTACCCATGTTCTCTAATCTGTTTTCAAATAATTTCACGTTCTCTTGATTACTACAAACTAGTAAATCCATATCACCATCCAAATCATAGTCTATTCGTAGTGCTGTCCAAGCACCATGAATCATACTACCAAGCTCCCATGTCTTATCTTTTAGTATAAATCCTTCATCACTACCGCCATTGATATATACACGCGAATATTTATTAGTTGATGTTGCGCCAAAGGATTCATAAGAATACTGACAAGACCATAAGTCCAGATTACCATCATTATTTAAGTCAACAAATGTAGGACCTGCATTCATCTCGAAGAATTTTAAACCAAGTTCCTGATGAATTTCTGTAAAATTATTCTCATTGTCGTTAAAAAACAACAATGAAGGATTTGAATATGCACCTCTCTCATCAGGATGACCAAGATTACCAACAACTAAATCTAAAAGTCCATCATTGTTCACATCACCCCAATCCGACCCCATTCCGTGGCCGTAATATTCAGGAACTAATGTTGTGTTACCTATCACTCCAGTCTCTGCTGCAACTTGACTGAAAGTGCCATCACCATTGTTCTTATAAAGCAGATCTGGTGCTAATCGGTAAGTAGCTACGAAAATATCTGTCAATCCATCATTATTATAATCTGTTACACTTGCTCCCCAACAATCATAATTCGCTCCAGACTCGCCAGCGGCTATACCAGCGCTTTCAGTTACATCTTCAAATTCTCTATTACCTTTATTCAAGAAGAGTTGGTCTTGATAATATACTTCTTGCCCATTAACTGTTGCTCTACCTCTGGCAACGAATATATCTAGTTGTCCATCATTGTTATAATCTAAAAACAATGGAGTAGTAGTAGGGTCGTTATTTGCTGCGAATACTGGGTCAGTTAGTTCTAGGAACCCATCTGCACTCCCATAATATACTTTGTCGTTTCCACCACCTCTAGCAACGAATATATCAGTGTAACCATCATTGTCAATATCTCCGAATATTTTGTTGCCATCTATTACTTTTTCAAAATCTGTTGTTACATTCGTAAATGTGCCATCACCGTTATTCTCGAAGTAGTTATTACCGACGAATATATCATCGAATCCATCAATATTCCAGTCATATACTGCTCCCATTGGAGATTTCAATAGCTCGCCACTCATTCCTAATAACCCAACTTGTTCTGTAACATCTACTAAAGTTGGTGCGGGTGGTGCACCTTGATCATTTCCATTGTACCACTTTATAGTAGCAGCTAGTAGAAAATCTGTAGTTACTGGACTTGGAATACCTCGTAGATTGTAAAAATTGGCATTTGGTTTGAAAGTTTGCACTAACCAAGCTGTATTGGGTTTACTACCTTTGTCAGTATCTGCTAAAAAATAAGGTCCACCTTCCTTGATAAGGTGAGAAACACCTATCCTATCTAAACCGCCAATTTCAAGATTCAACCCTGTTAAATCTAACTCAAACCATGATTGACCTGGTTTGTAGTCTATTACAAATTGTGCCAATAGATTATAGTTAAGTATTCCATTCACCCACATAGATGCGGCATAGCTTCCGTCACTTGGGTCACCTATTATTCTTATTGTATCTTTTCTGGCTACATCACCTGTTAGGGCGAAATAAATTTTTTCGAGCTTACCTTTGGAGTTAGGATGAAGAAATCCGACTTCTTCAACATCAGAGTAACTAGATAGACTTGCATAACTTGCCGAGGGTGTAAATTCGTAGTAATTCGAACCAGCAGGCTGAGAAAAAAGTATCGTTGGTAAAACTAATAATATTAAAAATATTCTCATGACTTAAACCTCTTAGTGTCAAATTTTATTTTCTTAAATTGTAACAAATATAATAAATAATTTATAATTATCTTGATATAATATGATAATCACTATAGGTATTCTATTAGCTTCATCCCTTTGGTTTATTATGTTTGCCGAATTCACTGAAATAGGCAATATTATACACAATACCTATTTTTGGATTGCAATGACTATATCGGCTTCATCATTAGCCATATATTCTATAGTTACTCAGAAAGAAACATTCAAAAATTTAATAAAATTAGATAAAAAGTTAATACTAATTGGATTAGGTCATGCTATTTTGCTCTATGGTCTTTCTCGATTAGGTGTATTCATAGCGCAAAATATGTTCGAGTTTGTAGTCCCGCAAATTGAAGCAATATACACTACTAAAACACAACTCGACCCATTGTATATTGGTCTATTGTTAATATTTATTATCGGGCCTTCGGAAGAGATATTCTGGCGTGGGTTCGTCCAAAATAAAATAAGTCAAATAAGTAACCCCAAAAAAGCATTAATAATAACTACTTTAATCTATTGTCTAGTACATATATGGGCATTCAATCCTATGTTGCTTGTTGCTGCATTAGTACTTGGTGTTCATTGGGGATTATTATTCTACAAATACAAATCATTAGTACCTGGTATAATATCACATGCATTGTGGGATGCTATGATTTTTGTGTTTTTTCCAGTTGTATTTTAAATTTATAAAGGTAAAAAATGAAAGCTGCATATTATGAAAGCAATGGTAATTTGGAAGTTATAAAATATACCGAAGACTTCCCTAAGCCAGAAATAAGTGAGAATGAAGTACTAGTAAAAGTAAAAGCTACTTCTATAAATATGATCGATACTGTTATGCGAAACGGATACCCAGGATTGCAAATTAGCTTCCCTCATATCCCTGGTGGAGATATAGCAGGCGAAGTAGTAGAAGTAGGGAGTAATGTATCTAATTTCAACTCTGGAGACAGAATTGTTTCTTTTCCGATTGTATTGTCTGAGAAAGAAAACCCTAAGTTTGTTGATAATCCACAACTTAATTTTGGATGGAAGTTTTTTGGTATGCATCTTCCCGGTGGCTACGCAGAATACGTTGCTATTCCAGAATCTTCACTATATAAGCTACCTGACAATGTGAGCTATGAGAAAGCATCAACACTACCCACTGCAGGACTTACAGCTATGCACGCTATAGACTCTATCGCAAACCTACAAAAAGGGGATACTTTCCTTGTGTGGGGTGGATCTGGTGGAGTTGGTACTTACGCAATACAATTAGCTAAGCAACGAGGAGCTTTAGTAATAGCTACTACTTCTACCGAAGAGAAAGCTCAAAAGCTAAAAGAATTGGGTGCTGATTATGTATATATGCGTGATGATGAAGAGATTGTTGAGAAAATAAAAGCTAATTTCCCTGGTGGACTTGATGTGGTTCTTGACTATGTAGGGCCAACTACGTTCGACAAATCATTTAACTTACTTAGAAACGATGGTCGTATTTTATTCTGTGGAATGATAACTGGCCGCGAAGTGACTCTGAATATACAACAAACTTACTTCCGTCACCTTAATATAAACGGACTATTCTTGGGTAACCCAACAAATATGCAAGACCTAATTAACTTACTAGGTGAAGGAAAAATAGACCCTATAATAGATACAACTTATGATA
>JAUHXN010000063.1 GCA_030426865.1 bacterium
ATTATCACCAATTAGCGAGATATTAGTAGAGCGTTCTTTAATTGGTTGGAAAGAATATGAATTCGAAGTAATGCGAGATATAGCAGATAATGTTGTAATAGTAGCATCTGTTGAGAATTTTGATCCAATGGGAGTGCATACCGGAGATAGTATAACTGTAGCTCCAGCACAGACATTAACTGATGAAGAATATCAAACATTAAGAGACTATTCTATAGCAATTATTAGAAAAGTAGGTGTAGCAACTGGTGGATCGAATATTCAATTCGGTGTTAATCCAGCAAATGGGGAAGTGCGAGTAATTGAGATGAATCCAAGAGTTTCAAGAAGTTCTGCCCTAGTTTCTAAAGCAACTGGCTATCCTATTGCAAAAATTGCAGCACAGTTAGCTGTTGGACTTACTTTAGATGAGATTGACAATGAGATTACTAAGTCAACTCCTGTTTCATTCGAGCCATCACTAGATTATATAATTGTAAAAATACCTAGATGGGATTTTGAGAAATTTAAAGTACCTTCAAACTTAACAACACAGATGAAATCTGTTGGTGAAGTAATGTCTATAGGTTCTAATTTCAGGGAGGCATTCCAGAAGGCATTTAGATCATTGGAAATTGGTGCTGATGGATTAGACTATAAAGGTCTTGACAAATATGATGATGAATATGTAATTAATAAACTAGTAGTTCCAACTCCAATGAGGCCATTCTTCATTAAAGAAGCTTTCAAAAGAGGTATGAGTTTAGAAGAAATACATACGCATACTAATATTGACCCTTGGTTCTTAGATAATATATTAGAAATAGTTGAAGTTGAGAAAGAAATATCAGAATCTAAATTTGATGAATTGGAAGCTGAATCTTTGAAAAGTTATAAGTTACATGGATTCTCAGATTCACAAATTGGAAGATTATTAAATAAAGACTCTGAACTTATAAGGTCTAAACGTAAAGAATTAAAAGTTTTACCAACTTATAAGAAAGTCGACACTTGTGCAGCTGAATTCGAAGCACATACTCCATATTTTTATTCTACTTATATGACAGAAAATGAAAGCATACCTGTAGATAGAAAGAAAATAATAGTATTGGGAGGTGGACCTTTTAGAATTGGACAAGGTATTGAGTTCGATTATTGCGCCTCTCAAGCCTCAATGATATTAAAAGACATGGGTATAGAAACCATAATGATTAATTGTAATCCAGAAACTGTTTCTACGGATTATGATACTTCAGATAAATTATATTTTGAACCAGTCTTTTTAGAAGATGTGATGAATATTATCGATTTGGAGAAACCAGATGGTGTTATTCTACAGTTAGGAGGTCAAACTCCTTTAAAACTTTCTAAAGCATTGCAAGATGCAGGTGTTAAGATACTCGGAACCAGTCAAAGTAATATTGATAGGGCAGAGGATAGAGGAAGATTTATGGAAATGCTAGATGAACTACAAATAGCTTATCCAGCGGGTGGAACTGCTAATTCGATAGAAGAAGCCACTAAAATAGCTCTTAACATTGGATTTCCAGTGATTGTAAGACCATCTTATGTATTAGGAGGTAGAGGAATGGCGGTAGTGTATGATGAGATTGATCTCCAACATTTTATAGTTGAAGCAGCAAAAGTAAATGAAGACCACCCTGTTTTAATTGACAAATTCTTAGAACATGCTTATGAAGTAGATGTGGATGCATTAGGAGATGGGAAATCTGGAGTTATTGCCGGTATTATGCAACATATAGAAGAAGCAGGGGTTCACTCTGGTGATAGTTCTTCAGTATTACCAACGTACTTGGTTGAACCACATATTGTAGATAAGATAAGATTTGCGACTTATAAAATAATTGAAAAATTAGAAATAATTGGGTTTATAAATATCCAATTTGCTGTTTATAGAGATAATGTATATGTAATTGAAGTAAACCCAAGGGCTTCTAGAACTGTACCTTTTGTTTCAAAATCAAATGGTATAGCTTTGACTAAAGTAGCAGTAAAGCTTATGTTAGGTGAAAAGATAAGTGATATCAAAATGCCAAACCCTGGATTTATGGGACATTACACTGTGAAATGCCCAGTATTCTCTTTTAGTAAATTCCCTGGAGTAGATACTGTACTTGGACCAGAGATGCGGTCGACAGGTGAAGTAATGGGAATTAGTGAGTTCTTTG
The DNA here is from genome assembly GCA_030426865.1 of bacterium. GTDB lineage: Bacteria > Bacteroidota > Ignavibacteria > Kapaibacteriales > UBA2268 > PGYR01. Next base: position 2,169 of record JAUHXN010000063.1, read on the forward strand.
GTGAAGCTTATGTTAAATCACAATTGGCTGCTGGTAATCATTTACCTAAAACTGGTAATGTCTTTATTTCAGTAAATGATTTCGATAAACAGGAAGTGTTACCTGTTGCAAGAAGATTAATAGAATTAGGTTACGAATTATGGGCTACTCTGGGAACTCATTCAGCATTACAAGTTGCGGGTATAAAATCTAATCTTATACCTAAGATAGGTGCTGGTAGTCCAAATGTAATAGAAAAAATACAAAGTGGTGATATTAACTTAATTATTAATACTCCATTAGGAAGAAAAGCTTATCAAGATGATTTATCAATTAGAGAAGCTGCTTTACAAAAGAAAATACTTTGTATTACAACTATTCCTGCAGCTAAGGCAGCAGTTGATGGTATGGATTGGCTTCAAAAAAATCAGATTACTATATTTGGACCAATATTAAATCGTACTTGGTAAATGAGTAACCATTTATTAAATTGATAAAATGAAAAATACTGAATCGAATGGTTTAATTTTAATTGTAGATGATAATGTCATGAATACTCAACAAATCAAAGATATGTTGGATATTCATGGCTTTCATTCTATAACAGCAGAATCTGCTTCTGAAGGACTAGAAATCGTAAGAACTATAAAGCCAGAACTTATATTACTTGATATTGTAATGCCTGAAATTAATGGATTCTCTTTCTGTGAAACTGTTAAAAGCAATCAACAATATAGTGATATTCCTATCATATTTATGACTGCACAAACTAAGTCTGATACTATAGACAGAGCTTACAAAGCAGGTGCTAATGATTTCATAAAAAAACCAGTTAAACCCAATGAACTTGCCTCTAGAATAAAAATCCAGATGCGAAATGCAATTGAAGAAAAGAACAGAAAGCAAGAAATTGACGATATGCGAAAACAGCTTATAACTCTTCGAGAAGAACTACACAAAGCAAAGAATGGGAATAAACCCGAAAATCCGATTGAATGATTTCTAAAGCATCACAGTTTCATCTGCCACAGATACTTAATCTGAATGACAAGATAATTCACTATATGAGATCTAAAGGATTCACTCATTGGAGTGAAAAGTATCCCTCTGAAGCTATTTATAGACGTGATATTATGCGTAATTCGCAATATGTTTATTTAATAGATGACAAAGTAAGAGGAATAGTATCTTATGATACACAACATCACGAGTATTTTGATACTATCGAATGGAATCCAAAAAACAAATCTGCTTACTTTGTTCATAGATTAGCTGTAGACCCAGAATTTCAAGGACAGGGAATTGCAAATGAATTGATGGAATTTTCTGAACGAAATGCTAAAAAAGATAAAGTTGATTCAATTCGATTAGGAGCATTCAAAGGGTATAATGAAGTTGTTAGGTTTTATAAAAATCGAGGGTACGAGATAAGAGGGGAGATTATTTTCGATGTCAGTGATATACCATTTTATGGAATGGAGAAATCCCTCACACATTAATCAAATTAAAAGAATTATAATTAAACCTATTCTCACTATGAAATGAGAAGTAATTTTCAAAAAAATATACTATCCTTTTTAAAGTGTCAATGTCAATATCTGACCCTAGATTACCTAAACTTATCTCTTTAATGATTTTTAGTTCTTCAATTTTAAATTTTATTCTTCTTTCTGCTCTTGTATTATTATCCATATATATCTTGCAATTACTTATATCAAGATATACATATTTATTATCAGAATAATCTATTATACTGCTATTATTCCACTTTAAATGTATAGAGTGACCTATAGAACTAGCTAACTCAATTTGAGAATACAAAAACATAGAAGGGGTAAAAATATTATCCGAACAACTAATGTCGATTAACCTTTCGATACTCAAATAAAACTGCTCATCGGGATTATCATCTTTTTCTAATTTGAATATTGATTCACTCATCATTAAACATAGAATTTTATCAACAAAAGTTAATTTATCTATAAAACTCTTCCTAATTAACTCAGCGTTGGTTAAATTGTGCATGTCTCTGTTGGACTTTTTAAAATACTTTAATTCAACTTCAGAGCAGAGTTCTAACGATGATCCAAATTTGCTTTTTGCACGCAAAGCTCCTTTAGCAACTAAAGTTTGTTTACCAAATTCTTTGCTATATGCGTAAATAATTTTACTAGACTCTAAGTAATTAATAGTACGTAGGATAATAGCATTTGTGGAAACATTCATCAAGAAAATATAAAAATAATTTAAAAATTGTTTTGCAAGTTAACGAAAAGTCCTTAAGTTTGTAACTGAAATTATTCCTGAATAGCTCAGCTGGTTAGAGCATCTGACTGTTAATCAGAGGGTCCGGGGTTCAAGTCCCTGTTCAGGAGCAATTCAACTAAAGCCGATTACATTTAATTGTAATCGGCTTTTTTTATATTACTAATCAATATTCATTTTGAATCTGAAAATTTTAATTAGATAAATACTCCTAGACTCAAATTCTATAATTTTCTATAATAACAGTTGTTTTAATTTAATCATATAAAAAACTTAAATCTTACAATTAATGTTTGATAATTTAGTTTATAGTATAATAAATAATAAACGAAATGAAAAATATAAAAAAGAAAATAATAGTTATTGGAGCAGGTATATCAGGCCTGTCAGCTGCTTCGTATCTTGCTAGAGATGGATATGATGTTACTATTCTAGAAAAGAATAATTACGCAGGTGGAAGAATAAGACAGTTAAAAGTAAATGATTTTACTTTTGATATGGGACCTAGTTGGTATTGGATGCCAGATATATTTGAAAGATTTTATAATGACTTTAACCATAATACTTCTGATTTTTACGAACTAGAAAGAATTGATCCTTCATATAAAATATTTTGGGAAGATAAGACTACTAGTTTAATTCCAGCTAACTATAGTAAACTAAAACAATTGTTTGATTCTATAGAAAATGGAAGTGGTGAAAAACTAGATAAATATCTTGAAGATGCTAAGATTAAATATGAAGTTGGAATGGGTGAGTTTGTTGAAAGACCTTCGATAAGTATAAAGGAATATTTAGACCCCTTATTAATCACCAATAGTATGAAACTTGACTTACTTAAATCTATAACTTCATCTATTAGTAAGAAATTCCAAAATAAAAAGTTAAAACAACTTCTTGAATTCCCAGTTTTATTCTTAGGTGCAAAACCGTCAAAAACTCCAGCATTATATAGCATGATGAACTACGCTGATATAAAGTTAGGAACTTGGTATCCTGTTGGTGGTATGTTTGAAATATCAAAAGCATTCACAAGTATAGCTATTGAACAAGGTGTTAAAATAATACTTAATCAACCCGTTGAAAAAGTTTTAGTGAAAAATAATAATATTAATCAAGTTATAACTAATGTAGATAAATATGAATCAGATGCAGTTATAAACTGTTCAGATTACCATCATTTCGAACAAAATATCCTTGACGAAGAATATAGGATGTATGATAACAATTATTGGGAAAGTAGGGTATTTGCACCAACTTGTTTACTATTCTACTTAGGTATTAATAAAAAACTTAGTGGAATAGAACACCATAATTTATTTTTTGATGCAGATTTCAAGAGTCATTCTGATGATATATATGATAAACATAGATGGCCGAAAGAACCTCTGTTTTATCTTTCTGCTACTTCTAAATCTGATACAACTGCTCCAGAAGGTTATGAAAACTTGTTTATACTAATACCACTTTCAACTAACATAAAAGAAACTGAATCAATAATTGATAAGTATTATGACATGGTAATAGATAGAATTGAAAATAGAATTGGTCAGAAATTCAAAGATAATATTGTTTATAAAAAAGTATTCTCTAGAAATGATTTTATAGCGGATTATAATTCTTATAAAGGCAATGCTTATGGTTTAGCTAATACATTATTACAAACAGCGTTTCTAAAGCCTAAAATGAAAAATAATAAAATCAGTAACTTATACTATGCAGGACAATTGACTGTACCTGGCCCTGGTTTACCACCTTCTATTATTTCAGGAAGAATTGCTTCACAATTGTTAAAAAAAGAGTTGAAATGATTGATATTTATACAGAAGTTTGTCTAAAGGCAAGTAGGATAGTAACAACAAAATATTCTACATCGTTTTCTATTGGAATTATGCTCTTGGATAAGAAAATCAGAGATCATATATATTCAATCTATGGATTTGTAAGGTTAGCAGATGAAATAGTCGATTCATTCCATGAACACGAGCAAGAATATTTATTAAATAAGTTCGAATCAGACACTTATGAAGCAATCGAACATAGAATAAGTATGAATCCTATTTTACATAGTTTCCAAAGAACTTATCATGAGTATAACCTAGATAGGAATCATATAGATGCTTTTTTAGAAAGTATGCGAATGGATCTTCATAAAATAAATTATAATAAAGATAACTTCGAGAAATATATTTATGGATCTGCTCAGGTTGTTGGACTAATGTGTTTACAAGTTTATGTAGAAGGTAATCTTAAGCTATATAATGAACTTTTGCCTCATGCAATAAGTTTAGGTTCAGCATTTCAAAAAGTAAATTTCATTCGTGATTTGAGTAGTGATATGAATGAATTAGGTCGTTCATATTTTCCTAATGTTGAATTAAATAAAATTGATAAAAAGTCGAAAAAAATGATTGAAGATGATATACAGGCTGATTTTGAACACGCTTTAATTGGGATATCAAAACTACCTAAAAATTCACAATATGGTGTCTATACTGCCTATTTATATTATCTAGTATTGCTAAAAAAAATAAAATCATTAAAAATAAATAAACTTATGAGTACTAGAGTTCGCGTTTCAAATATTCATAAATTACTATTATTACCAAAAGCTAAGTTCAATATTTTAATAAACAGACTATAATATGACTATACTTATTTCTCTATCAATAATAATTGTGACATTCTTTTTCATGGAGTTTGTTGCCTGGTTTACACATAAATATGTTATGCACGGTTTTTTGTGGGTTCTACATAAAGATCATCATCAAAAAGAACCAGGTTTTTTCGAAAAAAATGATGCTTTCTTTGTAATATTTGCAATTCCTAGTATCACATTATTTGCCTTAGGAGTTGAAAATTCTTCATATCTATTGTTTTCAATTGGTATGGGGATACTATTTTATGGGATTGCATATTTTCTAGTACATGAAGTGTTTATACATAAACGATTAAAATGGTTCAAAAAAACTAATAGTCGTTATTTGAATATACTAAGAAAAGCTCATTATTCACATCATAAACATTTAGGAAAAGAAGACGGTGAATCATTTGGTATGCTAATTGTCCATTCTAAATACTTTAAATAAAAAAAGGCTACTTTATTTAAAAAGTAGCCCTAAAATTTTCTTTGTAAGTAACTTTTTTAATTATTACCGTTACCGTTTCCACCTTGTGATGAGCCTTCTCCAGTAGTGTCTCTTCTAATATCGTCATCCCATGGATCCATTAAAGAATCATCAGAGTGATCAACTGGCTCTTTTTCCCAATAAGCTGGTAAAAGTACACCACCATCTTCTGGTGAATGAGTATTATAGAAGTCAATTGCTTCTACATAATGATTATCTAAAACATAATCAACTTGAGTTCTATTATCTACAGCTATATCATAAATACTTTCTTGAGTATAATAGTTTCCTGGCATTAATAATGCAAGATACCAAACGATCGCTAATAATATTTCCATCTAAATCACCTATAAATTATAATTATTAATATTTTTCTTGTTAATTTTAATTTAATAGCAACGATATTTGTGCCAATATTATAATATTATTATTGAATTAGACAGTAAGTTTATATATATTAAAGAAATGAGGAAGGTAATATGGAAAATTTAAAAATATTTATTTATGATTCTAAGATTAATCAAAAGTAATAATCAGATGTTTCGAATGGACAATATTAGCCATATAAAATTAACAATAATTTATTTTTTGTTAATTTCATTTTTTATGACTTTTCTAAATGTAGAATTAAATTCTTCAATTCCCTCCGATTCTATAGATTATTACGAAAATAATATAAATAAATACTCCAAGACCGCAAAAATAGATATTCTCACAGACTTATCGAAATACTACAGCAAAATTGATACCAAGAAATCTATTGGTTTTCTATATCAAATACTTAACTACTCTGTAGAAGATCAAGATACTGCCAATATAATTAAAACCGAATTCAGAATTGGTTTTATGTATCATACGAGCCCTTCAGTTGTAAGGCAGTCTTTGGATAGTGCCAGAACACATTATTTTAATGCACTAATATTGTTAGATTTAAATGAAAATCTTGATTACAGATTCAAAACTTATCTTCAACTAGGTAAACTTTATCAAGATAATAACCCTCAAACATCACAAGTTTACTATGAGAAAGCTCTTAAAATAGCTGAGGATGTTGTTTATGATTATGATTTACTATTATTATTATCTCAAAGGATTGCCTATTTAAATCTAAAACTTAATAGATATCAGAAGGTTATACTCCATAGCTTGAAAGTAATAGATATATATGATATAATGGGTAAAGAAAAAGAAAAAATTTCATATCTAAACTATCTAGGTAACTCATATTTTCAAATGGGTAAATATAACAAGGCATTGAATTATTATTTTCAAGAATTAGAATTGAGAAGGAAATATAATATAAATCCTTTAAATGATGATTTTCTTGATCAACTTGCTAAAGTATATACGGCTATGGGTCAATATGATAAAGCCCTTGATTATCATAAAAGAGCCATTAATCTTATTAGAAACCAAAAAAATATTGATAAAAAATCAAAGGAATCACTTGTTGCTAAATATTACTTAAAAATAGGTGTAATCTACTATTTGAAGGAAAATTACAATAAGTCACTAGATTATTATAAACAAGCATTGGATTTAATAGGAGAATCAAAGGATGATGCAAGTCTAAAGGGTAAGTCTATAATATATAATAATATGGCCTTAAATTACAAATCCCTTGGTTCGGTTGAAAAAGCTTTAGATATAATTAGAAAAAGTGAAGAAATAATCAATACAATTGGCTTAGATAACTATGAATTCTACACTTTAACTTCATTTTCAGAAATTTATTCTAAGCTGAATAAATTTGAAGAAGCAGAAAAATATTTGTTAAAGGCAATAGAACTTGCTCGAAAAGAAGAAAATTCGAATGATGAAAAGAACTCTATTTATCTTTTATATGAACTATATAAAAAATTCAATAGGTTTGAATCAGCGTTAAACACGTATCAAAACTACAAAAACATGTCAGATTCTTTAATTAACTTAGAAATGACTGATAAACTGGTTGAGTTCCAGACAGTTTATGAAATGGAGAAAAGGAATCAAGAAAATGAAGCTTTAAAAACTGCTAATCGACTTCAAAGAGAAAAAGCTGAACTAGAAAGACAATCATTTATATTAACTTCGTTATTCTCATTATTAGTTATTGTTGTTCTGATGATTCTATTCTATTTTAGAAAGAGAGCGACAAATGTATTAGTAGTAAGTAATATAACTATTGAGGGTCAAAATGCAAGATTACTCGAGTTAAACGAAAACCTAAGAAAAAGTGAATCAACACTAAGACATTCTAATACTACAAAAGATAAATTCATATCAATTATAGCACATGATTTAAAAAATCCTATGCATTCAATTGGATTTAGTGCAGATTTGATGTTAAACTATTATGAAAGTTTAAATGATGAAAAGAAAAAAATCCATTTGAAAGGAATTTATAAAACATCTAACCATGCATACGACTTATTAGAAAACTTACTTCATTGGGCGAGAGCTCAAAGTAAATCGATGACTTATGAACCAAAAGAAGTAAACGTCAGTAGTATAATAAAAGATGTTGTGGATCTTAGTTTCAGTTCTGCTGATAATAAAAACGTAAATATTATAAATCATATTGATACTCCTTTTAATGTATATGCTGATAGAAATATGATTGAAACTGTTGTTCGTAATCTCTTATCAAACTCTATAAAATTTAGTCATGAGAATGGGACAATTGAACTTTCATTTTATATTGTTAACGAATATGCAATTATAGAAGTTAGTGACAACGGTATTGGTATACCTGATGAATCATTAGAAAAGCTATTTAAAATTGAGGAACAGATTTCTACGCCTGGCACTATGAAAGAATCGGGTACTGGTTTAGGGTTATTATTATGTAAAGAATTTGTAAATATCAATAGGGGAGATATTTGGGTGGAAAGTATATATGGTAGTGGATCAACTTTTAAATTCACAATTCCAATGAACAAAAATGCAAGGTTTGTAAGTAAAGAAGAAATACAACAATCTTTGAAAGGATTAAATAAATGAAATTAAAAAAATTCCCTCATTCATTGTTACTAGTGTCAATTGTATTATTTGCATTAGTGATTTTAACTTGGATTATTCCATCAGGTAAATATGAGACGAAAACAATTGAAGTTAATGGTATAACTAAAAATATTGTTATTCCAGATTCTTACAAAGAAGTCGAACCTAATTATCAGGGACTTGAGCTATTCTTAGCTCCTCTAGAAGGTTTTGTTTCTGCATCTGACATCATTGCATTCGTTTTCTTAGTTGGTGGAGCGTTTTCAATAGTAAATAGAACAGGTGCTATAAATGCTGGTCTGTACAGAATAATTGATATGACTAAGAAGAATGAATCTCTCAGACATTTTGTAATACCTATATTAATGATGTTATTCTCAATTGGTGGAGCTACTTTTGGTATGGCTGAAGAAGTACTGGTATTCTTAATGGTTACAATACCACTGGCTATTGCTTTAGGCTATGACCCAATTGTTGGTATAGCTATTCCATTTATTGGTGCAGGTGTGGGTTTTGCAGGTGCTTTTATGAACCCATTTACGGTCGGTATAGCACAGGGTATTGCGGGAATAGAACCATTATTTAGCGGAATGATATATCGATTAGTAGTATGGTTTATTATGACTATTATAGCAATAATATTTGTTTATAGATATGCAGAGAAAGTTCGTAAAGACCCTAGTAAATCAGTTGTCGGAAAAATTGATTACGGAGACAAATTAAAAGGCTTGAATAGTGAAGAAATGATCTTTAATAATAAAAGAAAGATTATAATATTGGGTCTTATAGTGTCGTTATGTATATTGATTTATGGGGTTACAAATTACAGTTGGTATATTGCTGAAATTAGTGGTTTATTCGTAGCTCTCGGTATAATTTCTGCTTTAATTTATAGATTAAATTCTGATGAAATTATTAGTGCATTTATAGATGGAGCAAAGGATATGATAGTCCCGGCCTTATTAATTGGCTTGGCAAAAGG
>JAUHXN010000383.1 GCA_030426865.1 bacterium
CCTTATCTCGATAAAGTAAACCCCACTAGCTAATCTCGATAAATCAAGTTCTTTATAGTCTGTAACTTCTAAAGTATTATTAAGTACCAAAGACCCATTTAGATTTGTAATCTTGATCTTAAAATCTGAACTATTGCTATTGCCTATCTTCTGGATTATTAGTTTGTCTTTACTCACGTCATAAAAAGCATTTATATTTGTGTAATCTATATTTACTACTCTATACTCATGAGTACAAATTGTATCTAACCTTATCCAACCGTCTATTACCTCACTTTCTATGAATTCGTTATTCCAAAATAATGAATCTACAGTCAAAGGCTTTTCAGCTAAGTCAGTTAAGAGTATAGTGCCTGAAGGGTTCTCAATAATCTGTTCGGCTCCATAAAGATTTAGAGAATTAGTAAAACTCATAGGGTTATATTCTTTTTCAAAATTGATAACCTCACTTACGTAATCCATATCAAAATTATAATTTGCATCGATATTTATGTTACTATATAACTTAATTGGGATGCTAACTTGATCTCCTGGATAAGCTATAACTTTTGGTAATTCTAGTGTTACTCTAGTATAGACGCTCCCAACGATATAAACGTAGAAGGTGTCTACACAAGGTTGCTCAACTATAAATTCAATTTTATTAATATAATCTCCAATTTCTGTAGGTTTAAATGAGAACTCCAGGGATTTGCTCTCATCTACTTCAAACCTATTTATATTACCATTGAAATTGGAAGAAAGATAGATAGTTTTAGCAAGACTATTATTAAGATTAACATTCAATTTTACCGTATTATCCCAATAGACTTTCCCAAAATCAACTGTATCACTATATTCTATCTCTTCTAGAATGTTAATACCTTCTACTAAGACAGTATCATAGCCCAAGCATCCCAACTCAGTTTCTACTATTACAGAATAATACCCAGATTCATTTGCATAAATGCTGTTTGTTTTTCGTCCATCAGACCAAAGAATAGATTTATAATCACCATCAATAAAGAGTAAAGTACTATCAGGATAACAGACCCTCAAGTTACCTTGTATCTCTGGGCTTGGTAAAGCATCTACTTTTACATCATAGTATAATGTATCAATACAATAGGGCGGTTTAGAAACTATTACAAATCCACTTGAATTTTTATCAAATTCTGATTTTGAATCAGTACTACCATCCGACCATAGATAATTGCAATCTAAGCATCCCACTACTTCTAGATCTGTTACTTCTCCTTCGCAGAGGGTCATTTCACCCGATAATTCTGGGTAGAAACCGTTTGTTATATCAATACTAATATTAGCTTTTCTCACACATCCAGAAGCCTTATCTGTTAACTCAATTGAATAGTTACCAGAACTTGTAATTATCAATGAGTCATCAGTAGATCCATCCGACCATTCGATCATATAATCGTCAGAGTTTGTTTCAAAACTTATTAAAACAGAATCTGAATTACATTCGCTTACTCCCAAAAGCCTTACATATAAAGAGTCATAAGAGACTATATTGATACTGTCATATGCTGTGCAGCCGTTGTCGTCCGTAACTTTAAGCCAATAAACACCAGGGGTGTTTACCTTGATATTTGTTGCATTACTTCCTGTTGACCATTGATATTTCTCAAAATTATTATCGACTCTCAAAGTAACAAATTCCCCGTTTTTGCATATTGTGGAGTCGCCAATAATATTGAAATTTATTTCAGGAAGCATTACTACTTCCAAAGTATCATAGAACTTACAACCTGGCCCCGACTCTATTTCCAAAGTATAGATTCCTTCTTTACTAATTGTGATTGATTTAGTAGTCTCTCCAGTTGACCATAAGTAATTAGTGGCATCTACTTCTGATTCGATTGTTATACTGTCGTTATTACAAAATTCGATTTTGGATGGAAGTAAGTTTACATTGTCTTTAGAGAAATCTGCGAATACGGACTTACTAATAAAACAACCATTCTTTAATTTAATATTTATATCGTACTTACCCTCTGTAACTACTGTAGCATTATATCCTGCTGGTATATCTCCATTTATGAAGTCATTGCTTGACTTAGGTGATACCCAGCCAAATTTATCAATTTTTTCACTATCTAGTGGAACAGTTAGTTTTGCATCTTCATAAACTTCAAATTCTATGTAAGCAGTGTCTGCACAAGGTGAATATGTAATCTTCTCTTTGAAGTAATAGTTATCTATTATGACAGTCACGGTCGCTTCATCGATACAAATATTTCTTAAATCATCAGTTATACCTGCTGTTACAACAAATGTT
>JAUHXN010000384.1 GCA_030426865.1 bacterium
TATTGTATTTACAAGCTCAGCGTGACTCCATACAAGTGGAGTAACCCCAACGCTAGAACTATTTACAGTATTGACTTGCTCGGATAATGCACCTGATTTGCTTGACTTTTCAATTGCCCAGTTTAAATACTTTATAGATTTATCCGTTTCTTTTACTCGATTGTAGTACTGAGACATCCATAGAGTAGTTATTATCCAGGGGTTTCCTTTGTAAGGATTATTCTCATTCTTGAAGTAATCATCGTACTCATAACGACAAACTCCGCCAGAAGGGGATATGTCTAACAATTCGTCTTCAATCCTTTTTGCCGTATTGAGTATTTGATCCTTAGAAGATACAAAATCGAAAGTGAAACTTGCGTAAAAACTAGAAATATCTAGTGTATTATCAAATTTTAACGAATTTTCTTCAGACAATAAAAATCCTTTTCTAAATGATTGTCTGTCAATATCATAAAAAGCGTTTACTTGCTTTTTAATGTTTATTGCAGTTTTTGCCCATAATTCAGAGTCTTCTTTATGGTTCAATTTATTAGCAATTTTGGATGCAACAACAAGTGATTTATAAGTAGCTGCTGTGCTAAAGGTGGTTGTCAAAAATTTCTGCTCCCATAAGTCATAGCTAGCATGTGGCAAGTTAGTTTGTTCATCAATAAATTTAGTCATAAAGTTTGCCATAGGTTGGATCATTTTTGCATATAAAGACTTAACGAAGTCTAAATCATCAGAATAATCTAAATATTCACCAATCATAAAAATAATTAATGCTGTTTCGTCTTCTTGTATAGCTAATTCTGCGTGGTTATTGTGTAATAACGGATGCCAAGTACTGCCTATCGCTTTATCCGGCTGATACTTGTGCAGCATGTAGCCGTATGGTGACATAATATCGGCACAGAATAAAAAGAATTGTTTAGCTTCCTCGAACATCCCGAGTCTGATCAAAGGCCATAAAGCAAACGCTCCGTCTCTTGGCCAAACATAACTATAGTAGTCTCTACCGTAATTATATATTGACGAATCACATGATGCTATAACTCCACCCCTTTTATCAGTATGAGCTTTTATTGTTAATAATGAATATATTAGAATTTTTTTGTGCTTTTCTTCCAGTTTATCTATCTGGTTTTTTGCAGGACTTAGCCAGTTTCTAAAGTATACTTCCTGCTTTGTTATACGCTCAGGTATCTTGTCTATAACCGATAAGTTTATTTTTCTAGCTTCGTACTGTGAATCAGCAGCAATAACCCAGTAATTTATTAGTTTCGTGCTTTTTGGCTCAATATCTACTTTAAACCTTATTACGGAATCCACACCTGCATGCTCAACATTGCTCATTGAAAGTTCACCGTCTTCTGCATCCTTATAAGTGCCTTCTTTGCCCTCCATACCAAAGTTTCCAACAGCGTATTGATCAAAGTCTGATCCACTCTCAGTTTTTCCTTTTATTAGCAGACAGCATCTTCCTTTATAATCTAGTATGTAATGTCCATCAGGTGAATATAGAGCTGTATCAGCTCTTCCACCGCTACTAATTTGAAAAACTTGATGAAAAAATACTCTAACTTCTTTTTTATCAGCAACTGACATATTCTCAACAGAAACACTACGTATAAATGCATCAAATTCGTGATCCACGAATGATTTTAGTGATAGTTTAATGCCTAGTCTCGTGTTTATATGTATTGAATTTACTATCATAAATTCGTCCATATCAATTGAATTATTCCAGTCACCATTATCTAACCAAGAAAATTCACCATCCACCCATACTCCAATCTTGTGATTAGATATTCTTGCAGAGTTCAAATTCTCTAAACCTACGTATGGATAGTAAAAATCATGAACCAGTCCATTTTCATCAATTCCGACAGCTAGTCCACCATTACCCAAAATTGCACTTCGAGCCACCCTACATTGTTCCTTTCTGCGCTAATCTTGCCTGCAAATCTCTAAACGTGTTCATGAAATACATAAAAGCTTTATAGGGTGAATCATAAGGGCTAAAGTAAGCATGTACATCTCCATCATTAAACCATTTTGTACACATATAGTAGAAGTGGTCGCTCGTCTGTAGTTTTTCCCAGTCAGCTATTATCTCTTTATCATTTGTAGCCAAAACTTTATCTTGCATTGAATACAGGGTGTTTATAGCATCAACTTGCATTGGATTTCCTAACCAGGCACTAAGATCCCTCTCATTATCAGCCCACGTCACAGTATGAGGCATGTCAACCCTATCTTTGGCTTCAAACATTTCTGCTGCTTCTGATACTTT
>JAUHXN010000385.1 GCA_030426865.1 bacterium
TAATAGGGGAGTTGCTGATTTCTAATGAATTAATATCGAAAACACCATTAATTCCTTTGGCTGGGTCAACTGCAAGAACTTCGTGTCCTTTTCTAACAAGTGCATTGTATATTGCCTTTCCACCAAAAAGTGAGATGTTTCTTTCGGGAGAGATGCCCCCCATAACTACTGCGATTTTCATTTTCAACTATATTAAATTAATTATATAACTTTAGATTACAAAATTAGTAAAGCTGTAGACCATTTCTATAATTAGTTGAAAATTTATATTATTAACATTGAAGATGAACTATGTGTAAAATTCAATTCTAATTTTAAATAAAAATTTAGTAATTTTGATTTTAATGAATGCACCAAGGAAATATTTCCTATTACCCGAATGATATCCAACTAATAAGTGGATGCCTTTCGGGTTTTTTTTTAAAATCAAATAGCGTAACTAGATGAAAAATTATAAAAAAGCGTTGATAATGTTAGAAAATGGCTACTATGAATTTGGTAGAGCATTTGCTAGTGAAGGAACAAGATTCTCAGAATTTGTATTCAACACTTCAATGACTGGCTACGAAGAAATATTGACAGATCCTTCATATAAGGGTCAAACTGTATTACTTACAAATCCTTTAATAGGTAACTATGGTATTACTAACGAGGATTTCCAATCTGAAAAAATACAAGCAGAAGGTATATTACTTAGAGAATACTCAAGAAGAGCTAGCAATTATCGTTCAAAAAAAGACTTAGCAGCATATCTAGAAGAGAGTAATACTTTTGGGATAGATAGAATAGATACCAGAGCATTTACTAAAGTAATTAGACAATTCGGTGCTATGAAAGGCGGTATAACTACTGAAGTTCTTGATCCTGAAGAGTTTCTTAAGCAAGTAAAAGCTTCCCCATCAATATCTGATGTAGATTTATACAGACAGGTTATTTCAGATAAGGTACAAATATTTGAAGGAAATCCATCGGTATCGGAAAAAATAATTGCTATAGACTTCGGAATCAAAGGTAATATAATAAGAGATTTACGAAATAAATTTAATAAAGTATATTTAGTCCCTTTCGATGATAATTTTGAATCAAATATCAAAGATCTTGAATATGATGGCGTATTCCTATCTAATGGACCAGGAGATCCAAGAATAGTAAAGGGAATAGATAAGTATATCAAACAATTTGCAGAAAACAATATTCCTATTATTGGAATTTGTTTTGGACATCAATTGATTGGTCAGGCTTTTGGATTAAAAACTATAAAATTACCTTTTGGTCATCATGGTGGCAATCATCCTGTTAAATATTTTGATAATGGCAGAGTTTATATAACAGCTCAAAACCATAATTATGCTATATCAAGTGAGAGTTTAGAAGGTAATGAAGATTGGGAAATGACATGGGTGAATTTATACGATCATACGGTAGAAGGAATGAGACACAAGCATTTACCTATCAATTGTATTCAGTTTCACCCAGAAGCATCACCGGGACCAAGAGAAGCAAACGAAAAAGTATTTGAAGATTTTTATAAAACAGTAGCAAAACAGGATAAATAATGCCGTTAAGACAAGACATCAAAAGAATATTAGTAATAGGTGCAGGACCTATTGTGATAGGACAAGCTGGAGAATTTGATTATTCTGGATCACAGGCTGTGAAAGCATTGAAAAAATTAGGCTACTATGTGGTAGTTATAAACAGTAATCCTGCAACTGTAATGACAGACCCTGAGATAGCTAACAAGACCTATATAGAACCCATTACAAACGGAATCATAGAGCAAATCATCCAAAGAGATAAAATTGACGCTATATTACCAACAGTTGGCGGGCAAACTGCTTTGAATGCAGCACTTGATCTAGAAAAAGAAGGTATTTTAGCTAAATACAATATTGAGTTATTAGGTGTAAATATTAAGTCAATTAACATAGCAGAAGGTAGACGAGAGTTTAAGCAAGCTATGGATGAGATTGGGTTACTTTCTCCAGAAGGAGAAATAATAAATACTTACGAAGATGCAATAGCTTTTGCTGAGCAATTAGATTTTCCAATCATTGTTCGTCCATCATATACTTTAGGTGGAACAGGTGGTGGTGTAGCAGAAAATATGGATGAGTTTAAAAGAATAGCTAGACAAGGCCTTGACTTATCACCAATTAGCGAGATATTAGTAGAGCGTTCTTTAATTGGTTGGAAAGAATATGAATTCGAAGTAATGCGAGATATAGCAGATAATGTTGTAATAGTAGCATCTGTTGAGAATTTTGATCCA
>JAUHXN010000064.1 GCA_030426865.1 bacterium
AAAAATTGAACAAGAGAAACTAGAAAAAGACCCAAATTATCAAATTAAAACTGAGAATTATTTTCCAGACCTTGAAAAGTCTGCAGAGTATTACACAAGAACTTCTCAAACAAAACAGTTTGAAGACAATCATAATGTATTGTTACAACTTGCTAATATTTATCAAGTAGTTGAAAATGAAGAAAAGTTAAAAGAGACTTTAGCTAAACTAGATGAAGTTGAGTTAATGGTAGAACAAAATGAAAAGAGAGCTTTCTATTTAGATTTGCTTAAACTTTATTCTACAATGAAAAATGAAACTAAAACTCAATTAATTCAAAAGAAACTTGAAAATTTAAAATAAGGAAAATAATGAACGACCCTAAAAACAAAAGCAATAAGAATAGCCTTAACATAGAAATTACAGATGAAATTTCACAAGGTATATATTCTAATCTTGCTATCATAGCACACAGTAAAGCTGAGTTTGTTATTGATTTCACAAGAGTTTTACCAGGAACACCTAAAGCAAAGGTACACTCAAGAATAATAATGACACCTCAACATGCTAAAATGTTAGCACGAGCTTTGAATGACAATATAGGGAAATTTGAAGCTGTGAACGGCGAGATTCAAATTGAAGGAAATGGGAATTTGAATAATTTTCCTGGGTTCGAAGACGGTTCTGGAAATACTAAAATTAATTAAGTTACCACAGGAAAGCGAAATAGATGCCATCTTCTAATCGCAAACTGTTAGAAAATTTATCATTCCAAAGTATAGCAGAATTTGCTGGAAAAGGATTACAAGCTGTATATACCATATATCTTGCCAATGTTTTAGGCGCAGAAGGATATGGTATATACGGCTTTGCTACTTCTATAGTATCTTATTTTATATTGTTTGTAAGCTTTGGAATGGATGTTTATGGTTCGAGAGAAGTTGCAACAGATAAAGAAAGTGTAGAAAACAACGTAAATCACATTTTTTCATTGAGATTGTTGCTTGCTTTTATTGCCTATGTTCTACTTATTGCTGTCGTCTATTTATTTATAGATGATATTATAGTTCAGTTTGCTATAATTTTGATAGGTATAAATATTTTCTCCAATGCAATTCTGTTGAGTTGGGTTTTTCAAGGTTTAGAACGAATGGGAATTATTGCAGTAAGGACCATTCTAGTATCTGTTCTAAGTTTAGTTCTAATTCTTATTTACGTCAATAGTCCAGAAGATACTCTACTAGCATTTGGTATACTATCGTTTTCAATGCTTTTAAATAGCATAATTATGACTGTATATTATCTACGAAAGATTGGTAAAATTAATTTGAGTTATAGTCCTGAAAATTGGAAACGCATTGCAAAAGGTTCTATACCAATAGGTTTGTTTGCAGTTATGGTTTCTATAATGAACAATATTGATTTATCTTTAATAGGAGCATTATTAACAGACTTTAAGTATGAAGCAGGTATTTATAATGCAGCATATAAAATCGTATTTTTTGCAATCGTTCCATCTATTATAATCCAAAACGCATTTTTCCCTCAGTTATCTAGGGCTGAAAGTATAGAAGATAGAAATAGATTGTTCAGTAAATATAGTAAGGCAATACATGTTGTAGGGGCAATAACAGCATTCATTACATTTTTCTATTCTGACTTTCTAATTACAAGTTTATTAAATACTGAATTTCAAGGTTCTATAAAACTTATGAATCTATTTGCTATTTCAATATTTATAGTCTTTATAAATGTATCACTTGCTTCATCACTAGTTGCTTGGAAAATGGAGAAACTAGTTATTTACGCAACAGTTTATGCTGTAATAATGAATATTATAATAGATTTAATATTGATCCCTATTTATGGCGCCTACGGTGCAACAGTAGCGACAATATTGGCAGAACTGACTTTGTTAATTGCATTATCTTATAACCTATACAAAGCAACGAATAAAGTCTATATTTCTAATATTCTGATAGTATTTTTAATTGGTATTGTTTCTATATTACCTTCATTGCTGTATATAAATGATAATATTGGTAATATTGCAGGTATAATTATAACAGTTTTATTATTTGTATTAATAACACATTTCTCTGGTTTTTTTCGAATTTTAGATATTAAAAAGATACTTAGAACATGAAATATGATTTCGTAATAGTAGGAGCTGGTTATTCTGGCTGTGTTTTAGCAGAACGTATAGCAACTCAGCTCAACAAAAAATGTTTGATTGTTGAAAAAAGAAATCACATAGGTGGCAACTGTTATGATTATTTCGATGATAATGGAGTCCTAGTTCATAAATATGGGCCACATATTTTCCATACTCAAATGAAAAAAGTTTGGGATTATTTATCTCAATTTACAGACTGGATACCTTATGAACATAAAGTAAAAGCTGTAATTGATGGTACTGAAGTTACAGTCCCTTTTAATTTTAATTCTATACATACAGTTTATAATAAAGACAAAGCTCAAAAACTAGAGGACTTACTCTTAGAAACTTATGGTTCAGGAGTTAAAATTCCTATATTGAAGTTAAGAGAAACAAGCAACGAAGACCTGAAGGAACTTGCGGAATATATATATGAAAAAGTTTTTTTAGGTTATAACCTTAAGCAATGGGGAATGAAACCTGAAGAACTAGATCCTTCTGTATCAGGAAGAGTCCCCGTATTTTTAAGCAGAGATGATAGATATTTCCAAGATACTTATCAAGCCATTCCGAAATTTGGATACACTAAAATGTTCCAAAAGATGATTAATAATAAAAATATAAACTTATTGCTTCAAACAGATTACAAAGATGTGTTGGATGATCTAGATTATGAAAAATTAATTTATACTGGACATATTGACTACTATTTTGATTTCAAATTAGGTCGACTTCCATATCGGACTTTAAATTTTGACATGCAAACTGTAAATAAGGAATATTTTCAATCAGGTGCACAAATAAATTATCCAAATGATCATAAATATACTAGAATTACAGAATTTAAGCATTTGACTAAACAAAAACATAGTAAAACCACTATAGCTTATGAATATCCGGAAGAGTATGAGTTTGGAAAAAATGACCCATACTATCCTATTCCAAAGAAAGAAAATCTCGAGCTTTTCGAAAAGTATAAAGAATTAGCTGATAAAGAAAAAAACGTTTATTTTGTTGGTCGATTAGCTGATTATAAATATTATAATATGGATCAGACCGTTGGTGTAGCTTTACAATTATTTGAGAAGAGAATTGCGAAACGATAAACATTTAACAAATATAAAAGAAACTGCATTATGCTTAGACTTAGATGGAACACTCATCAGAAGTGATGCGTTATTTGAGTCTATATTTCAATTATTGAAAATCAATCCATTGTTTTTATTTCTAGTCCCAATTTGGCTAATGAAAGGAAAACCAAATCTAAAAGAAGAAATAGATAAAAGAATTGATTTCAAAGCCGATACTCTCCCCTACAATCAAGACCTGATTGACTATGCAAAAGCAGAAAAAAATAGTGGAAGAAAAGTCTATCTTGCAACTGCTAGTCATATATCTATAGCTGATAAAGTAGCTAAACATTTGAATATATTTGATGGAGTATATGCGACTAAAGATGGTTACAACTTAAAATCAGAAAAAAAGGCGAAAGTGCTTAACCAAGAATTTGGTAAAGGTAAATATGTATATGCAGGTGATGCGAAAGTTGACTATAATATATGGAAAGATGCCGCTGCAGCGATTGTTGTATCAAATAAAAAAACTTTTATTGAAGATGTGAATAAAAAGTTCACTGTTGAAAAGAGTTTTTACAATGAAGTCAATATTTTCAAAAAAATTATAAAAGAAATAAGAGTTTACCAATGGGTAAAGAATTTACTTCTATTTTTACCTATCTTACTGGCACATACTTTAGGAAATGTAACTGATTTAACTAATGTAGTAATAGGCTTTTTCTCCTTCAGTATTTCTGCAAGTTTTGTATATGTACTTAATGATTTACTCGATTTGGATTCTGATAGAAGTCATCCGAGAAAGAAGAAAAGACCTCTTGCATCGGGAGATTTACCTATTCAGATTGGTATAGCATTAGTCCCGCTATTATTAATTATAGGAATAGGGTTATCATTTTTCCTAAGTCCTAAATTTCAATTTATACTCTTTTCTTATATTATAATAACAACTGCATATTCTTTTAGTCTAAAGAAAGTACCGATACTAGATATAATTCTTTTAGCAACTCTATTTACTACTCGAATTGTAGCTGGTGCTTTTGCAGCTAATGTCTATTTATCTATGTGGATATTAGCATTCTCTATGTTTTTCTTTATGAACTTAGCTGTACTCAAGAGATATACTGAACTACTAGTAATGAAGAAAAAGAATGAGATTGAAGCCAAAGGACGTGGCTATCATATAGAAGATATGGGTTTATTACTTAGTATGGGGCCTGCTGCTGGCTTTTTATCCATCTTAGTATTTGTACTATATATTGATAGTGCTCAAGCTACAGGGCTTTATTCAGAGCCACTAATTCTATGGTTGATTGCACCAGTTTTTCTTTATTGGATTAGTAGGATTTGGCATCTAAGTGTTAGAGGTAAAATGACTGATGATCCTATCGTTTTCACAGGTAAAGATAAGGTTAGCTATGTAGTGGGATTAATAATTTTTATAATTGCATACTTGGCTTCATAATGGAATTCGAAAACTACCTATCATTTAACAAATATCCGAAAATACTTCCAAAAGAAGTATTAATTCCTTCTTGGCTAACAGAACTGGATAGAATTGATTTAAGAAACTCAATCCTTTGTTATGGTAAGGGCAAAAGCTATGGTGATGTTTGTTTGAACGAAGATGGTACTTTAATAGACACTTCTAATCTGAATCATATTATAGACTTCAATAATAAAACCGGTATTATAAAATGTGAGTCTGGGATAACTCTAAAAGAAATTTTAGAATTTGTTGTCCCTAAGGGATGGTTTTTACCAGTGACACCTGGTACAAAATTTATCACATTAGGTGGAGCTGTGGCTAATGATGTTCATGGTAAAAATCACCACTCTGCAGGGACATTTGGATCACATATCACTGAAATTGAGTTATTAAGATCAGATAAAGTAACTTATAAATGTACTAAAGATGTTCATAGTGAACTATTCGCTGCGACAATAGGTGGATTGGGATTAACTGGCTTTATCAAAACTGTAGAATTTCAATTAATATCTATAGAAACTCCATTTATGTATGTTGAGAATATTAAATTTGAAAATCTTGATGCCTTCTTTGATCTGAATGAAGAATCGGAAAAGTTATTTCCTTATACAGTTTCTTGGGTAGATTGTACTACTAAAGGCAAGAAAATGGGAAAAGGAATATACATGCGTGGAAGACATGCTACTAAATCAGAAGTAAATAAATCTTTTGAGATGAAAGACGGAGCCCTTCCTTTTCCAATTGAAGCTAGTTTTATTAATAATTTGACTGTTAAAGCATTCAATAAACTATTTTATAGTAAGCAGTTCAGTAAACTTTCAACTCAAATCGTTCCATTTGAACCATACTTTTATCCTCTGGATATGATAGATGGGTGGGAAAAAGCCTATGGCAAAAATGGATTTTTACAACACCAGTTTGTACTTCCTTATGATAATTGTAAAAAAAGTTTACATCAAATTTTTCATGAGATAGTTAACTCCGGAATGTCTTCATTCCTAACCGTACTTAAGTCTTTTGGTGAGGTTGATTCACCAGGAATGTTATCATTCCCTAAAAAAGGTATCACTTTGGCGATAGATTACAGAATGGAAGGTGAGAAGACACTTAAATTACTTGATAAAATTGATGATATTGTTGCAGTTAATAATGGTAGTTTATACCCAGGAAAAGATGCAAGAATGAGTAGAGAGCATTTTCATAAGTTTTATCCTAATTTTCAAGAATTCCTTAAGTACAAAGACCCTAATTTTTCATCAAGCTTTTATAGAAGAATAAAATGATAAAGAACATATACGTATTTGGCGCTACAAGTAAGATAGCAGAAGAAACACTAAAGAACTACGCTAAAGATAATGCAAATTTTTACTTAGTAGGTAGGGATATCCATAAATTAGAAATAGTTAGAAAAGACTTATTAGCACGTGGAGCAGGAAAAGCTGAAGTTGAAGCTTGTGATGCTTTAGACTGGGAGAAACATTCCATTACTATAAATAATGCTGATAAGACTATTGGTCAATTGGATTTAATTTATATTGCCCATGGCACACTTCCAGAAAATGAAGGAATTCGTAATAATCAAATGAAAGTTATCGAAGAATTCAACATTAATTGTACAAGTGTTATTTCACTTTGTACTGTTGCCTCAGAGTATTTCGAATCAAAAGGCAAAGGAACAATTGCTGTTATTTCTTCAGTTGCAGGAGAGCGTGGCAGACAAAGTAATTTCATATATGGTTCTGCTAAAGGAGGAGTTTCGAAATATCTAGAAGGACTCAGAAATAGATTATTCGAGAAAGGAATTAAAGTTATCACTATAAAACCAGGAATGGTAGATACACCTATGACTAAAGACTTTAAGAAAGGGCTATTATTTGCTAGTCCAGCAAGTGTTGGCAAGCAGATATATAAAGGTATTAATGTTGGTAGAGATGTTTTGTTTGTTCCTGGGTACTGGAAGTTAATAATGGGTATTATTAAATCAATACCAGAAAGCATATTTAAAAAATTGAAACTTTAAGTTAGAGGAATTTTGAAACTAATCTTAGTTCCTTTTCCTTCTTCAGATTCAACTATAATTTCGCCACCATGTTGCTCTATAGCATTTCGCATAATCATGGTTCCTAATCCGGTACCACCTGCAGAAGTGAAATAAGGTTTAAGCATGTTTTCTTTAACTTCTTTGTTCATACCTCGACCATTATCTTGAACTTCGAAGTAAGCATATTTAGTGTTTTTATACGCTCTTAGAGTTAATTTACCTGAGTCAATATCCTTCATTGATTTCAAACTATTCTCAGTAGCATTTCTAATTGCCCTAGAGAGTTTTTGTTTATCAACATATAGCTCAAATTCTGTACTTTCATCTATAAATGTAATATTAGGATGAAATTCTAAATCAAATTCTTCAATAACGTCTTCTATTAAAACTTTTGCATTATGTTTTGCCTTATGTACACTTGAACTCCTCCCTACTGTCACTATATCGCGAACTTTCTGATTAAGTATATTAATTTGTTTTATAATTTTCTGTTTTTTATTTTCAGAATCTTCCCCGTAAGTCTCTAATTCATCTGCATTAAGCTTTAATGTACTTAAATTCGTTTGCATATCATGTGCTAATTGTGCGAAATTATTCATTTTTTGTTGTCTTAATTCCTCTGTTATATCAGTTCCTGAAAGCAAATATCCTACAATAGAACCTGTTACTCTTCTTTTTGTAACTGCACTACATATATATTCATGTAGCTCATTATTACTATAGATATGTATTTTTTGTTGGAAGCTGTCCTTTAGGACTCTCATCTTCTCAAAAATTTCAAAAAGTTCTGCAGTATGATCGCTTATACAATAATACTTAAAAAATCTACCTAATGGTACTGAGGAATCTATTTCAATTATTTTCATTGCTGTTTTATTAATGTTTATCAAATCACCTTTTTTATTGAAAACAAAAATAAAATCATTATCTGAAAGCTCAAGCAAAGTCGAATTCAATTCCTTCTTCTTAGTATATAGAAAATAGATTATTATTATAATTACCATCAGAATTAATGGAATAATATAATTTATAAAATTATTGAAGTAATAATAGATTTGCCAAAAAGTGTTTCTACTTTTAGAATATACTGATACGTTATTAGTCGAAAATGAAAAATATTCAGCATTATTAACTATACTTATTTCAGAATTTAGTTCACTAGTAGTTATTGAAATTGGTTTATAGAAACTTACATTTAGATTTTTATCAAAATTATAAATAGCATTTTGAAAAAATACTATAATGTTACCTTCATTGAAATGAATTCCTAATGGAGAAATTATGTAATTAGGTAATTTATATTCTTGTAATATTTCGGAGTCAATATTTCTTAGAACTATAGAATAATTGTTTTCCGAAAATTCAATAGAATATACACCTAGCTCTCCATTGTCAATTGTCTCTATCAAATAATCATTATCAATTATGTCGACCCAAAACTCAGAAAGTAGTTTCATTGAATGTGAATAAACTAATATATGCGAATTGCTTTCATAATGACATTCTATTACTATTTTTGATTTTCTTGAAGTAATAGTATAGCTATTTGCTGGCTCAATTCTTAGGAGCTCTTTTTCGAACTTATGATTGATATTCTCAACTAAGTAAGTCACATTATCCGAAGAGCGCAGATAATAAAATTTATTATCGTCTATCTTTAAAAAACTGTTTTCTATATATTTGGTAGTTAATGTCTGTTTTAGTTTCCTTTGTGTATCAAAATAAAACAACTCATTATTTTTACTGATTATATACTTTTCACTCGATGAGTTTAAAATTTTTAATTTATCGTTAACATCAGAATTTGTATCTAATAAATAGATTTTTCTAACTGAAAAGTTATTATTGAATCGAGTTAAAAATGCTCTTCTTTTAGATGTAGCAATCGCTGCATTTATAGTATCTTTAGAATATAAGTCCCTAATTTCTGTATTATTTAATATGAGGGATTTTTTTTGAAGTTCCGAATTAAAGATAGTGAGGGTAGCTGTCTTATCTAGCCAGTTATTCTTAACTGCGACAAAATTATCCCCAGTAATATTGTAAAGTTTACCAGGGATAGAATGTTTCTTTTCTAGTGTTATAGGGTAATTTTCTTCCGAATTTGCGTATAAAAAGCCTGGAAGAAGAAGTATTGATAGATATAGAAACCTATATAGAAACAATGGTTCTCTCAATTATATGTAATCGTATATTTCAGAATACTAAAATTACAAAATTGTTTGACTATTCTTCTAATTTATTGATTTCAGAATCTATATTATCAATTTTAGCTTGAGTTTCTTCTATTTCCTTTTGTATCTTTTCTTTTAAAGATACATCTTCGACATTCTCTACCTTATCGGTTTTAGTCTCAATTTTGTGCTCAAGTTGTTCTTTTTTATGTTTTTTTCTACTCTTTATAAATTCATTACGTTTTATATCGAATTTTCCAAATCCAACTCTAATCCGCTTAAATAATTCGTTACGTTGGGTTCTAGTCAATTTAACTATTTTCACTTCATCTTGAACAGCTATCAATCCTTCTCTAATATCATTCAAATCGTTTGTAAAATCAATATATGCACATGCCTCATTGACAGCAATTTCTAACTTAGCAAAATTTTCATTACACTCTTCTAAGAATTCTCCCCTATTAGCATCTTGTTTTTCATTCAAACGATTGAATACTTCTCTGATAGCACCATAAAGTTCATCACGTTGACTTCTTGTCAAAACCTTTTCTTTTATAGCTTTTTGTGTATCTATTAAACGTTTACGAGCTGTTTCGTAATCATCCGTTGAATCTGCAAATTCTACTGCTTCTACAACTATGGGTTTTATTTCATTATAACTTTCTAAAGATTTTTCTTTTAATTCTTCTCTTTCTGCATCTTGTTTGAGGTTTACATTTTCGAATGCTTTTCTTATTAATCCAAAAAGCTCATCTAAATGATCTTTTTTCAATTTAAGTTTTTTCAGCTCACTTTGACATTCTATTAATTTTTCACGCGCTTGATTATAATTATCTGTTTGAACTGCAAACTTTATAGATTCTACAACTTTTGGCTTAATGTTAAGATAATTTTCAGAGATTTCCATCTCATACTTTTCTCTTTCCAAATCTTGTTTCTCGTTCAGAGATTCAAATGCTTTCTGAACTAAACTGAAAAAATCATCCTTCTTGTCTCTATGAAGTTCAAAATCCTTCAGTTCACTTTGTAAATCAATAAGCTTTTTCCTTATCTCTGTGAAATTCTCGGGGTTTTCAGCTTCCTTTAAAATTTCATTAACTTTAGGTTCAATTTTTTTGAAGTTTTCTTCTAGTTTATTGTTAATTTCATTTTTAATTTTATCTGATGTTTCTTTTAGAACTTCAAATTTTGATTGAATAATATCTATATACTCATCTCTATCGGTTTTGGGAATCAAAAACAAAGATAATAACTTTTCTTTAAGATCAGCCATATTCTTTCTTTCATGCTTTATCTCATCCATCGAATCCAGATTAGTTTTTAAACCCTCAACTTCTACCTTGTAAGAAGCAAATAATTCGGTTTGCTCTTTAAGAGCTTCTTCATTTACTTGTAATTCTATATTCTCTTCTTTGGCTGTTGGCGGTATATCATTCGAATCTTGTGATTGAACTATCTCTGGGGATTCATTAATACTTTCTTCGTTAGTATTCTCTGCCATTTCAGAATTAGGGTTAATCTGTTCTTGATTTATGTTTTCATTTGTAGAGTCAGTCATATTATTCACCGGCATTAAGGTTATATATTTTTGTTTTCAGAAGAAAATTCTTCTGTTTTATTGTCTTTGTTATCTGTTACTTTTTCGTCTAAATTGGTATCTTTTTGTTTACTTTTGATGTTCATTGACTTTATTGCATTCATTTTGCTAAGATTAATCGGAGGTAATTCTTCCCCCTTCATTAACATTTCAATTTCAGTTGCATCTAATATTTCTCTTTCTAACAATATTTTAGATGTACTGTGCAATAAATCTATATTCTCACCTAATAATTCTTCAGCTTTTGAGTTTGCTTGAAATAAAATATTTTTTACTTCAGCATCAATTCTCTCTTGAGTTCGTTCAGAAAATTCTCTTTGATGTGCAATTTCTCTACCCAAAAACAATTCATCTTCACTAGTAGCATAATTTATCGGACCAATTTCATCTGACATTCCCCAATCACAAACCATCTTTCTAGCTAGGTCTGTTGCTCTTTTGATATCATTCGAAGCACCTGAAGTAGTATTACCGAAAACTAATCTCTCAGCAGCTCTACCTCCCATTAGCATAACAAGTTTAGCTTCAATATATTCTTTTGAATATGAATGCAAATCTTCTTCTGGTAATGATGCAGTAACACCTAAAGCTCTTCCTCTTGGAATTATCGTCACTTTATGAACAGGATCACTTTTAGGTACTAATTTACCAATTAAAACATGTCCCATTTCATGATAAGCTGTCATTTCTTTTTCTTTATCCGAGATTACAAGACTTCTTCTTTCAATACCCATCAGAATTTTATCTTTGGCATTTTCAAAGT